>JANNEE010000214.1:0-4545 GCA_031388325.1 Deinococcales bacterium | reverse complement strand
CCCTTCAATCCCTTCTGGAACAAATTTCCTCGAGCCAGATTGAAAGTACCGGTCTGAACTGCCAGCACTCATTGCGCCAGCACTGCCCATGCCTCGGTAGGTCTTGTATTTGCGTCCTTCACGCAGAATCGTTTCGCCGGGGGCTTCGTCTGTGCCAGCAAAAAGCCCGCCAATCATGACACTGCTTGCGCCAGCCGCGATTGCCTTGGCAATATCGCCAGTTTGCTTAATGCCGCCGTCAGCAATAATTGGCACATCACCAGCGCTCGAGACACATTCCATAATCGCACTGATTTGTGGCACACCCACGCCAGTTACAACTCGAGTAGTGCAGATCGACCCAGGCCCGATTCCGGTCTTAACTGCGTCCACACCAGCCTCTATCAGTGCTGCTGCCCCCGCCGCCGTTGCCACATTGCCAGCAATCACATCTACTTTAGGATACTGGCTTTTTAAGAACTTCACACCCTCGAGAATGTTCTTGCTGTGTCCGTGAGCGCTGTCCAAAACCAGCACATCCACCCCAGCTTCAACAAGGGCTTTGGCTCGAGGCTCGAAATCCTTAGAGATGCCAACCGCCGCACCAACCAATAAGCGCCCAAGGCTGTCTTTGGCGGCGCTTGGAAAATCCAGACGCTTTTGCAAGTCCTTAATTGTGATTAAGCCAGTCAAGCGATAACTCGAGTCCACGACCAATAATTTTTCGACTTTGTGCTGCTTAAACATCGTGCGGGCATTTTCTAAAGTTGTGCCTTGTGGTACGGTAATCAAGTCTTCCTTGGTCATGATGCTGTCTACACGCTGACTCAAATCATCCTCGAAGCGCAAATCGCGGTTGGTGACGATGCCAAGTAGCAAGCCCGATTCATCCACAATTGGCACACCCGAAATATGATACTCGCGCATTAAATGCTCGGCATCCTCGAGCAGGGCGGTTGGGGGCAGGGTAATCGGGTCTACAATCATTCCAGATTCAGAACGTTTAACTTTACGCACCATGTCGGCTTGGGCTTCTAAACTCATATTTTTATGCAGAATGCCAATGCCGCCAGTTCGCGCCATCGCAATTGCCATGGCTGTTTCGGTGACGGTATCCATGGCGCTCGAGACCAGTGGCAAGTTTAACCAAAGATTGCGGGTTAGGCGCGTGCGGGTAGAAACCACATCTGGTGTGACTTCGCTGTAGGCGGGTAACAACAGCACATCATCGAAGGTTAAACCATGCAGCGCGATTTTTTGGGAGGCATCAAACATAAAAAAGAGTGTAACGAATTTATTAGCGTATAATCTAGTCAAGTTGAGGAATAAGCTCAACATTGCGAGCGTTGATAATGATAATCAATCAAGATGAACTACAAGAATTACTGCTTGACCTCGAGTCAGACCGAGTAGAAAGAACAGTCTCCACAAACAACACTGATAAATTTTCAGAAGCCGTTTGTGCTTTTTCAAATGACTTTCCGAATAATCGTTTGCCAGGTTACTTAATTGTTGGCGTTAGTGATGACGGTCAAATCAGTGGCATAGAAATTACTGATAACATATTGTTGCGTCTTAGTTACCTTTGGTCAGACGGAAATATACTTCCGTTGCCCACCATCACCGTTAAAAAAATCAACTTTGCTCAAGGTAGCGTGGCTGTTGTTGAAGTTCAACCCTCGAATTTCCCACCTGTGCGCTACAAAGGAAGAACTTATATTAGAGTTGGTCCACGAAAAGCCATTGCTAGTGAACAACAAGAGCGCGTTTTGTCAGAACGTCGAGTTTCCCTGATTGGCACATTTGATACAATGGCTCTCCCAAGAGCCTTTCTGACCGAACTATCCATCACATTGTTTCAGGCGTATCGTCTAATTGTGATTGCTGCTGAGATTATTGCTCAAAATCATCGCAGTATTGAAGAACAATTGGCTTCACTGCGTTTTTATCATCTAAGCCAAAATCTTGCTACGGTCAGTGGGATTTTACTTTTTGGGATCAATCCAAGATTTTTTTTACCTGGAGCTTATATTCAATACTTGGCTTTTCCAAACCAAACACTGACCGATGAACCAGTAGACCAACGAGAGATTTCTGGCGATTTGCTGAGTATTTTGCGCGAACTTGACCTTCAGATTAAAACCAATAACCAAGCATCGCTACAAAGAGTTTCGACCCTGCAAGAAAAACTGATTTTCGATTACCCAGAAGTCGCAATCCGTGAACTTTTGGTCAATGCAATTTTGCACCGTGACTATCAATCGTTTACACCGATTCGGTTTTACTGGTTTTCAGACCGCATCGAAATTCAAAGTCCAGGAGGACTCTACGGTGAAGTTACCTCAGAATCCATGCTAACACGCAACAGCTATCGAAATCCTGTCATTGCAGAAGCCATGAAAGCCCTTGGCTACGTCAATCGTTTTGGTTATGGAATCCAACGCGCTCAAGCTGAACTCGAGCGAAACGGACATCCGCCTGCCGAATTTAGTATTGACCCAAATATCGTTCTTTGCATTATTCGCAAAAGGATTCCATGAACAGCATCGCTTTTTTTAACAACAAAGGAGGAGTTGGCAAAACATCTTTGGTTTATCATTTGGCTTGGATGTTTGCCCTAAAAGGTATCGAGGTTGTCGTTGCCGATTTAGACCCTCAAGCCAACTTAACCTCAATGTTTCTCGAGGATGAACGACTACTTGAAATTTGGAAGTCTGGCGGGTCAAATACGATACTTGATTATTTGCAACCTTTAATTGATGGAAGTGGTGACATTAAGACTTTTGACCTCGAACCTATCCATTCAAACTTACATTTCATTGCAGGTAACTTGGGATTGACTCTATTTGAGGATTCTCTTTCTGAAAATTGGGCAAAGTGTCTGGGTAAAGATGCTCGAGCTTTTCGAGTCATGACAGCTTTTTATAGAATCATTTCTCAGGCTTCAAGTTTGGTCAACGCACAATTGGTACTTCTAGACGTTGCCCCAAGTCTTGGCGCAATCAATCGTTCTGCCCTGATTGCTGCCAATCAAGTCATTTTTCCACTTGCACCTGATTTATTCTCACTCCAAGGCTTAAAAAATCTGGGTCCTACTTTGATACAGTGGCGCAAGGAATGGAAAAAGCGTCTATTAGAAATTCCCTCGGCACTTGATATTCCAATGCCATCTGGTGAAATGAATCCTATGGGTTATGTGGTGATGCAATTTGGAGTGCGAGATAACCGACCCGTCAAAGCCTACGAGCTATTTCTGAATCAAATACCAAACACCTTCCATAATGTAGTTCTTGATGATTCAACCCAAGGTCTAATAAAACCAAACGAAGACCCATACCAACTGATTCAACTCAAGCACTACCGCAGCCTGATGCCTTTAGCCATGAAAGCTCGTAAGCCAATGTTTTTACTCACAGCCGCAGATGGTGCAATTGGCGCTCATCTCGAGGCGGTTAGACGATGTTATGAAGATTTTGAACAACTCGCACAAATCATAGCCAGTAAATCTGGAATTGCTTTTTCTTAAATATGTTAGGTTTCTAATCATGCCGCGCCGTGCCAAACCAAATTATGCTCGAACCATGCAGCGCTTTAATACTTGGGAAGTAGACCAAGTATTTTTGCGCCGTGATGGTGGACGAATCCAAGCCAATGTTTGGTTGGTCTCGAGCGAGAATGAAGTTCGCAACGAACGCTACTTTGCGCCGTTTACAGACCCCGTGGAAGCCGTTGCTTGGCTGGGCGATGTGATTGCCGCCAATGGTAAAATCTCGAGTGCTTGGGATATGCGACTGCGTTGGGCAAGTGATGAGGAATTTGCCACCAAGCTCGAGGATGATAAAACTTTGGAGGACGTATTTATTGATGCTTTTGAAGCAGCCCTTGATGATGTTCGGGCGAAATTACGTTAGCCTCCTCTGGGTTCATGTGCTATTTCTTAGCGCAGCACCGCTTCAGTTTCTCGGGATTTAACCGAAACCACCAAACTTGGCTCGAGGTGCTTGGCGTACCAAGACAAAATCGGACGGGCATCTATCGCAAAACTATACCCAAGTCGCTCCCAGAAACGCACTGCCCTTGGGTTATGCCCAAAAACCCCTGCCAGAATTCGTTCGGCTCGGGTTTTTAGACGTGATTCCAAACGTTGCATAAATTGAGAACCCAGACCAAGGTGTTGTTTGTGTTCGGAAACCAGTAACAAATTAACTGTCGCATCGGCTTTTTTAGGGTAATCTAAAGTCGTGTCTAAGTACGCCACAACTTCGCCATCAAGCAGATAAAACTCTAAGTTGCGGCGCGGGTTACTTAAGGCAGTGTCAAGTTCTCGTGTGACATCCTCCAAGGTCGGTAAAGGCGCAGCAATAATGTCAAAATAATGCTGACTGTGATTATAAAATTGATGTAGCAACGAAATATCGGTCAGCGTCACAGGACGGGACTCGAGGTAAGTTATGATTTGGGTTTTCACGGCGCTTACATTGTACGCCAGATTTCAATGAGAGGTGGCAAGAATCTTAACGACGACGTTTCTTACGTAAAATTTGCAAAGCGGGTGCAACCCCATCA
>JANNEE010000155.1:0-2244 GCA_031388325.1 Deinococcales bacterium | reverse complement strand
GCGCCACCCAAAACCGAAGCCCTTGCCAGACTCGGAAAAGTATTTTCCCAGCAGATACCAAGTCCAAAAATCACACCACCCAAACGCACCAGCCCTAAATTTGTGCCTTTGGTAAAACCAGCTTCGGTTAATGGAATCGGAATTTGTTTAGCATAAACTTCGCGTAACCGCCCAGCTTCGCGTTGGAACTCGAGAATCGCATTGCGACCTTCACGCCCAGAATCGGTGACATAGGCGGTTTTTACGCCAATAAGCGCCAGCGAAACATCCCGCAGCGCCTCTTGTAAAACTTGATTCTGAGTTAAATCGCTAAACCAACCACCAAATGCCGTTTCGGGCAGCACCACCAACTGAGCGCCCTCTTTGACCAATTGTGCCATCAGCAATTTATAACGCTGGGTAATCAAAGCCTGAGTGCCACTGTCAAAATCAGCAACGGCATACTCGAGGGTTGGAATGTACCCCTGTGCAATTCCCACCCGAAACGACTGCCCGACGGGTGAACTCGAATTCAGAGGCATCAACGCAGCCAAACCCGAGATAACCAAAACCAAAAAAAATAGCAACCAAGACTGAACCCGCCTGAACTCGAGTAAGCCAAAAGCCAGAGCCGCATTTAAGCACATCACCAAAAAACTCGTGCCAGTCACGCCACTCCATCGCGCGGTCTGCAAAAGTGGTGTATCAAATTGGGTATAGCCAATCGCCATAATAGGATTTGCCCAACTGCCCAATAAGGCTGGTTGGCTAATTAAAAACTCAAGGGCAACCCAGATGACTGGAAAAAGCAAAATGGCTCGAGAACCCCAAAAACGCTTAAACCAGACCACGGCTGCACCGACAAGGGAAAATGCCAGTGCATAACCAAAAACACCAATCATAAAAACCCAAGGGTACTCGATGGCTAAACCTTCGATGGCTACCCAAATCCCACCCACCGCCACCAAGTAGGTGTAGATGCTGGCTCGCCAAACTCGAGTTTCGCTTTTAAGGGCAAATAACAATGGAACTAAAGCCACCAAAGCCAAAGCACCCGTGCCAATCGGACGTAACGCCAAACTTAGCAGCACACTTGAAAGTAATGCCAAAGCCCACGCTGGAACTCGAGGAAAACTCAAAGGTATAGACACAACCCTTGTCATACGCCCTTCAAGACAAAAGAACGCCCAGTCCAAACCCGTAAAAATTCGGGCAAGGTATACAATACCAAACCAGCATTTGGGTCTGAAAGCAGCACATAATCGTTATAAATTCTTTGCACCAGCACAAAATGCCCATTTGGGTCTTTGATTTGCGCCACCAGAGGTAACGGCATATCCGCCAAGGATTGCGGCGCAACCCGAAACCAAGTACCTTGTACCCCATATTTTTTAGCCAGTTCCTGCCAATCAAATAAACTGATTCCTTGAGGCGTAAGTTTGACTTGTTTAGCCAGTGTCGCCTCAGAAATTTCTACGCCAGCCCAAGCCAGCAACAACGACAACACCGCTAAACCACAAGTATTGTCTTTTTCTTGGCGTTTAATGTCGTTCCAACCCAAAGCAATTTTATTTAAGCCAGAGAATCGCTCAGGCAGGGCGGGAGGTGTACCGCGAATAGCTGCAAAAGTTGGTACAAACAACGCCCCAAACCAAAGCAATAAAGCCAGCACAAAAGGCAACCCTCGAGTCAAAAACACCAATCTCGAGACTCTTTTTACCTTTTGCCCTTGCCTTGCTGCCTGTCTCATTTTAATTTCTTGAACTCGGTAATCACATCTTTAGTAATGTTGGCAGCGTCTTGATTGGCGTACAACAACAAGCCAGAATCGGTGGCAATAATGCCGTCCACAATCAAACTAAAGCCTTGCTTATTGGCAGAGTTCTTAATGCTGGTCAGCAGTTTTTTATCAAACGGTTGCAAGACTTTTTGAAACTGTAAATCGTACTTTTTAGCAATAGCAGCGTACTGCTTAGACAACTTATCCCACTGGTCACGTTCTTCAAAAGTAGCACTACCCGAACGCATTTTCGGTTGCAACAGCTTAATTTTGTCGGCTATCGGTTTAACTTCTTTGTTTCTGGCATCCTCAATTCGTTTTAAGTTCCCACCAGCAGGAGTGGCTTTAATCACCTCTGGCACGGTCACGTAACCAAGACGAATGGCTTGCGGCACAGCTTGGACACTCGAGACTCCAATTACCGCACCGATACAACCCGCTACTAAAGCCACAATAATGGTTCTCAGCATTCTATTCTCCTCATG
>JANNEE010000154.1:0-4529 GCA_031388325.1 Deinococcales bacterium | reverse complement strand
CTCGAGCCTAGCCAATTTATTACTGGATTCGTACTTTGCACAGGTTATAGAAAATCATCAAGCCGCATGGCGGCGAATCATTTGCAGTGCCACCACAAATGGCATTTGGATACCCGCCTTTTCGAGTGCGCTGGCGTATTTTGACGGCTACCGCACCGCCCGTCTAAGCACCAATATCCTCCAAGCCCAACGGGATTACTTTGGGGCGCACACCTATGAGCGTACTGATAAGGCTCGAGGCGAGTTTTTTCATACCAATTGGACAGGCGAAGGCGGGACAACCAGTGCCAGCACCTATAGCGTTTAGAAAAAATATCAACTCTTACGGACTCCCTCGAAAGAACGGGGTCAAAGGTCAAGGAAAACATGCCTAATTCCCTCGAGCCAACCGCAATTATTATTTTTGGTGCTTCTGGCGATTTAACCAAACGCAAACTCTTACCAGCACTGTATCAATTGGTCTTGGATGGTCATGCCCCAGAGCGCTTTAGCATCATTGGGGTGGCTCGCACGGTCATGTCTGGAGCGGAGTACCAAGCCGTGGCTAAAGAAGCCCTCGAACGCGCCTACAAAAAGCCCCTTGAGGCTGGCGCATGGCAGCGTTTTGCAGCCATGCTCGATTACAAACCACTTGATTTTAATAATGTTCAAGATTTTATTGCCCTGCGGCTTGAACTAGAAAAAGCTGGGTTTTTGAATTGGTTGTTTTATTGTTCTGTCCCGCCGAGTGTCTTCCCGACGATTACACGACAACTTGGTGAATCTGGTTTGAGTTCTGAAACCCTAGGCTATACCCGTATTATTGTCGAAAAACCCTTTGGGACAAACCTCGAGACTGCTAAAATCTTAAATCTCGAGTTACACAAGGTCTTTACCGAAAGCCAAATTTACCGCATAGACCATTTTTTGGGCAAAGAAACCGTCCAGAACATTTTGGCATTGCGTTTTGCCAACACGATTTTTGAACCACTTTGGAATCGTAATTATGTGGATCATATTCAAATTACGGTTGCCGAGGACTTAGGCATGGAAGGGCGCGGCGGATTTTACGAAGAAGCTGGAATTCTGCGTGACATGGTACAGAATCACATGATGCAACTGCTTTGTTTTATTGCCCTCGAGCCACCTGTCGGTCCTTGGCAGAGCAGTATTCATCCATTAGAAGCTGGGGCGCTGCGCGATGAAAAAGCCAAAGTGATTCGGGCTTTGCGTCCGATTACTGGCGAATTCCTCGAGCATTCGATTATCTTAGGACAGTACAGCGCTGGGCAGATTGGTTCAGAACCGGCGGTAAGCTATCTTGAAGAAGCCAAAGTTAGCCCAGACTCGAAAACCGCCACCTATGCAGCCTTAAAAGTCGAAATTGACAATTGGCGTTGGGCTGGTGTGCCTTTTTACCTGCGGAGTGGTAAGCGTCTGCCAGTTAAAAACACCGAAATTGCGATTGTCTTTAAGCGCCCGCCACTTGATTTATTCCCACAACCCAGCCAGCCGAATATGCTCAGGATTAACATTCAACCACACGATGGGGTGAACCTCTCGTTTGATGCCAAAATGCCGGGTCTAACGGCAGATTTACGCCCTGTCAACATGGATTTTAATTACTCGGATTTTGGTGCAAGTGGACCGAGTGCTTATGAGCGCCTGATACTGGACGCGATGCACGGCGATGCTTCTCTTTTCCCACGCGGCGATGAAGTCGAAGCATCTTGGGCATGGATTGCGCCCTTGCTCGAGTGCCAAGTGCCTTTGCATTCATATGTGGCGGGGACTTGGGGTCCCGAAGAAGCCAATGCACTTTTGTCCACCAATCAAACTTGGCATAAACTCAAATCATGAAGCAACTTATTTTTGAGAATCCTGAAATTTTAGCCGTTGCCGCCGCCCAATCTTTTGGGGAATTGGCACAAGAGGCGATAACTTCTCGAGGGCGGATCAATGTGGCTTTGGCGGGTGGCAGCACACCCAAGGTCATTTACGAAAAACTAGCTGGATTGCCCTTACCTTGGGAAGACATTCATTTATTCTGGGGCGATGAACGGCTTGTCCCAATCACTGACTCGAGGTCAAATTACTGCATGGTACAAGAAGCCCTGCTTAAAAAAATCAGTATTCCAGCAGAAAATGTGCATCGGGTTCAAACTAATCTCGAGCCAAGTGCCAAAGAAGCCTTTCAATTAGAAATGTCAAATTATTTTCTCTCACAGGGAGACCACTTCTTGACCACAACTACAGCACCTGTCTTGACCACAAACGCGCACCTGTCGGGCGTGGTCGCTTCGGGCTTGGGTCGCAAGGGTCTCCCCTACAAAAAACCATTTGCCGTAGGGGAGGGGCTTGTCCCCTCCCTGCCCTTTACGGATTCTGATTTTGAACACATCCTCAAGTCGTACCAAACCGAACTCGAGGGTGTACAATTTGATTTGGTTCATCTTGGACTCGGCATGGATGGACACATGGCTTCGCTTTTTCCAGCCACCAACCTCGAGTTAAATGCACTTGCCCAACTTACTTTTCCAACACCTAAACTCGAGCCTCAAGTACCACGCCTCAGCCTGAGTTTGCAAACCATTAACGCGGCTCGAGTTAAACAATTTTTTGTGACTGGTACAAGTAAAAAAAACATTCTCGAGCAGATAAAAAACGGCGCAGATTACCCTGCCGCTCGAGTTCAAAATGCCCAGTGGTGGTTGGATAAAGCAGCCAGCACAGACGAGTAGAATAAGCACATGCCCAAATTCGATTGGATCAAATACTTCCCGCTGATTTGGCTAATTTTCATGATTTTTCCTGTGCTGGGCATACTCGAGCAGCCGCGCTCAAGTATGGAATACGTTTTTGCATTTGGCTTACAAATCAGTTTTATCGGTGTTTTTATTTGGTGTTATTACATTGCCGCACCCGATTACGAACTCGAGCTTCGCCCCGCCAGTTCTTTTGGCATGATTTGGTCATTGTTGATGTTTGCCCTACTTTTTCCAATGATTGGTTGGGATGGTGTGGGCTTTTTAATTTACAGTGGAACTTTTGGTGGTTTTCAACGTTCGGCTCGAGTTTTTGCGACCAACGTAACCCTGATTTCTGTTTTTATTGGCATTCTTGTGGGGCTAAATATCTTATCTTGGCAATTTTTGATCATGCCTTTTTTTGCTGTGGTTGGCGGGGCTGGTAATCACATCGGGTATTTGGCGGGAATCAGCAGCCGTAATCTTCGCACTGCCCAAGCCGAGGTCGAACGGATTGCCCAACTCGCCGAACGCGAACGCATCGCTCGAGATGTCCATGACCTGATGGGACACAGCTTAAGTGTGATTGTTCTTAAAGCCGAATTAGCAGCGCGGTTACTCGAGAAAAACCCCGTAAGAGCCAAACAGGAAATCCTTGAAATCGAGCATTTAGCCCGCTCTGGACTGCAAGAGGTGCGAGCCGCCGTCCGAGGCTACAGAAGCCTCAATTTAAGCAGTGAACTCGAGAATGCCAAACTTGCCTTAAGCGCTGCCAGCATCAAACTCGAATTGCTTAGCCTGCCTTTGCAACTCGAGTGGGCGCAAGAAAGTGCGCTGGCGTATGCGCTGCGTGAAGCCATCACCAACACGATTCGACACTCGAGCGCTCAGGTTTGCTGGATTACCTTAGAGCCACACGGTATAAATGCCCAACTCGAGATTTGGGACGATGGAAACGGCACAATCACCGAAGGCAACGGAATTAAAGGAATGCGTGAACGTTTAGAAAAAGCAGGTGGACAACTCAAACTCGAGACGAGTAACGGCGTTCATGGAATGCGGTTACTTGTACCGCTACAAAAGGTGAAAGCATGATTCGTGTTTTATTGTCCGAAGACCAAACCCTAGTCCTTGGCGCATTATCAGCCCTGCTCGAGCTAGAAGACGATATAACTGTGGTTGCCCAATGCACAGATGGACAGCAAGCTCTTAAAGAAACCCTGCGCTTACAACCTGATGTGATTCTGACCGATATTGAAATGCCGTTCATGACTGGACTCGAGTTAGCCGCAGAACTCAAAAAACAAGGCTGTCAAAGTAAAGTAATTATTGTCACAACCTTTGCTCGAAGCGGCTATCTGCGCCGCGCTTTAGAGGTTGGCGCGGCTGGCTACTTACTCAAAGACACCCCCGCCTCGCAACTTGCCGAAGCCGTCCGCCGAGTCCACCAAGGTTTACGCGCCATAGACCCGAACTTAGCCGCCGAAGCATGGAGCGAACCTGACCCACTAACCGACCGCGAACGCCAAGTCTTGCGCCTAGCTGCAACAGGAATCTCGAGCAACGAAATAGCTGGGCTTTTAGGTTTATCCGAAGGCACAATTCGCAATTACTTATCTGAAGCCAGTAGCAAACTAGGCGCGAACAACCGCATTGAAGCGGCTCGGATTGCCCGAGAAAAAGGGTTTTTGTAAATTAACGATAATTTGTGCCTTCGTCACGTTTGTAAGCCCAGACTGCCAGCGCCACAAATACAACCGTGTAGCCTAAAATCCAAATCAGGTGTTCTAAACTGTTTTCGCG
>JANNEE010000143.1:0-6375 GCA_031388325.1 Deinococcales bacterium | reverse complement strand
TCCGTCAGTCAGACCATCGCTATCGGTATCGGCTTTGCTGGGGTCAGAAGTGACTTTACGGGTAGAAAGCTGTGTGCCACCCCTTGAAATCACCACATCCCAACCAGCCAATTCGTCGGCACTCGAGACTCCATCGCCATCTGGGTCTGCTCCGGGTGCAAGTGGCACACCAGACACCAAAGCGGCTGTGGCACTGGGTCCTTTGGCATTGACGGCTTTTAAGGCATAACTATAATTTGTGCCAGTGGTCAAACCAGAGTCGGTGTAGGTGCTACCTGTGGGCGTGGCAATCTGGGCTTTTGCACCAGCCGCAATACCGCGCTCTAAGACATAGCTGGTTGCCCCAGTGACGGCTGTCCATGCCAAACTAATGCTGGTGGCGGTGGTACTCGAGACTGCAAAGTTGGTGGGTGTAGCAGGAAAATCGCCAACAACGGGTGGAGGCGGGCAAGCGACCAAAGTGGCTGCCAACAACGGAAAGAGTAAGAACTGAAACTTAAATAGACTTTTCATGCTGATTCTCCTTAACTATAGGGCGTTTGCCGAAAAAATAATTGATACGCTTGTAGATTACCTGACGAGCGTCACACCAGAGTTAGACAAGCGTCACACGGATGCGTCACACGGCATAACAGTTACTTTAGGCACATTTCTAATACGTGCCAAGCCAATAAAAAACACCCTGCACTCGAGAACAGTGCAGGGTGTTTTGTCTGTGGAAAAAGCAGCCTAGAATAGTGGAATACCAACGATTGCGCTGGCAGTAGCTGTTTTTGCTGGTGTACCAATATCCGACGTGGTGATGGTAATTTGGTAGGCTACACCGCCTTGGGGGTAAGTGTGGGTGACTTGAACAGCCAGGGCTGCATTGCCTGTTAAGACGGTGTTGGCACTGCTATCACCCCAGTTAATGACGGTGTTCTTTAGGTTTGGGTTGGTGATATTGGCAACTGCAATAACCAACCTTGCTTGAATATTGATTACCCCCGCACCAAATGACTTGATGACTGGGGCTGTAGCTGGCGTGGTTGAGTCGGTGTCCAAATCATCGGTGATGCCATCTGCATCGGTATCTGGGTTAAGCGGGTTTGTACCTTTGGTCTTTTCTTGGCTGTCGGTTAATTTGTCGCCGTCACTGTCTACGGCTTTGGGGTTCGGGAAGACTTGTCTCGAGACACCTTTAACCGTGATAAACCAACCAATTCGCACTTCGCTAAAGTCATCTATGCCATCTGCATCGGAGTCTTTTACGGTGTCTGATGTTCCTAAGTAATACTCTTCGCTCTCGAGTAAACCATCTGAATCTGCATCTCGAATCAGCATAAAACGCACTTCAGAACCTGCTTTAATCAGAATATCATCTACATTGATTCCATTCATGTTTAAGTCATTTGATCCAACTGTGACCCAGACAGATTTAGGGTCGGCGACTGTTTTACTGGTCACAACCGTACCCGTTTTTTCCTCTTTAATCCCACTGATTACTTTTAAGTTGGTCTTGGAGTCGGTCAAGGTGGTGTAGGTCAAACCAAGGGTGTCTTTTAAGGCTTTGCCAAGTTTGACACCGACAATTTTGCCGTTGACGCGCTCGACATTGGTGGCTACGCGCTGGCGGACGGTATTGCCGTTGCCATAATCAATCACCACATAGGCAGTTTGTCCGTTGGTGGTGTCGTTCTGGAACTTAAAGCTGCGGTTATCAGCATCTAAAATGTCATAGCCAGCCAGTTCAAAACGCAGATTGGCGGGGTTTCGCATGACCGCAATCGCATCATCAGAATTGGTAAAATCGTAAGTCGCGGCTAATGTACCAGAAGTTTCATTCACTCCCAAAGTCAGGTTTGCCAAGGTGGTCATGTTGCCAACTAAAATAAATTTGGTTGGGTTTTCGGTATCACGGCGCAGCACCGAGATATTCAAGCCAGACAACTTAAATCCAGCTTTACCTGTGTTAGAAACCTTAAAACCAACCGTCATTTTTGCCCCAGAAATCTGTTTGCCTGTGGCAGAACCCAAGGTTTGGGCTTCCTCGGAGGTTTTTTGGGTATTTTGGCTAGATTCGCTCGTAAAACTCTTGGTGTTTTCTGTACCATAACCCGCCGTGGCAGTCACGCTGGCAGAAGCGGTCACACCGCCCGTTAAGCTGGCTTCGGCTTCAATCCCAACTGTGGCGCTAATCTCGGCACTAAAACGTTCGGTGTTGGTATCGGTGCTGCTGTTACTCGAGCTTGTACCAAGACTTAAACTCGAGGATTTGGTGGCTTCCACAGTTTGAGTCGCGGTATTAACGATGTTTAAGCTAATGCTTGGTGCAGAAGCAAAAGACAATTCAAAACGTGGTGTATTGGCAATCAAAGGCTTAGAAGCCAAGACAATCGTTTCTTGGTGGTCGCTGAGTCCATCACCATCGGTGTCTGCCAAGACTGGCGAAGTGCCGTAAGTGGCAAGCTCGTTGCCATCAAACAAACCCGAATTGCCTTCGGAGTCTTTATCGGTGTCTACATCGGCTGCATTGCTAACCCAAGTGTTGACTTCATCAGCATCTTTTAAACCGTCGGCATCGGTATCATCTGATTTTGGATCAAGGAAACGAGTGCGTTCTTGATTGTCGCTTAAACCATCATCGTCAGTATCGGACTTACTAGGATTCGAGGTGACTTTACGGGTCGAAAGTTGCACCCCACCCTGAGAAATTTTCACATCCCAACCTGCCAGTTCGTCGGTACTCGAGACACCATCACCGTCTGGGTCAGTACCCGCCCCAAGCGGTGTACCAGACACCAAAGCAGGGGTTGGACTCGAGCCTTTGGCATTGACGGCTTTTAAGGCATAACTATAGGTTGTGCCAGTGGTTAAAGCAGTGTCGGCATAGGTGTTGGTTGTGGCGTTTGGCGTGGCAATCTGGGTTTTTGCACCAGCCGCAATGCCACGCTCTAAGACATAACTGGTTGCCCCAGAAACCAAATTCCACGATAAGTTTAGTCCTGTAGCCGTGCCACTCGAGACCACAAAATTTGAGGGTGTAGCAGGTAAATCACCGGTAGTTGGCGGACAAGCGACCAAAGTGATGGCGAGTAATGGAATGAACAGAACTGGGAATTTCATGCTGATGCTCCTTATTAAACATAGGGTTGAGTGCAAAAAAGCTCGAAGTGTAACTTGAATCACTTAGAGCATATACCATCAGCGTCACACAAGCGTTAGACGACTCCACTACAGTATAAAAATGTATCCTGAACGCGTTTTATGTATTTCAGATAACCTTGCTCCCACTGCTGTTTTAACACAGACTTGTTTTTTAACGTAATTAGGGATAAAATTTAACCATCCAAAGGGGTTTCCCATGCACGATTTTGAAACTGTATTCTCGAGCCTAAAAGCCATTTTGCAAAAATACCAAGCTGAACTGGTCTTGATTCATGACCAACCCGAATACTATTACCTCAATTTTCATCAAACCCGAAAAGATGGCTACCAAAGTTTCTTTGGCAGTGTACAAATCAAAAAAAATTATGTTTCGTACCACCTGATGGCGGTTTATGTTTACCCAGAATTACTCGAGGGCATCTCAGAAGCCCTAAAAAAACGAATGCAGGGAAAATCCTGCTTTAACTTCAAAAAACCTGAGCCAGATGTACAAGCCGAACTCGAGAACTTAACTGCAATCGGATTCCAGAAATTCAAAGAAGCGGGTCTGACATGAAAACCAAACCCGCTTTTGTGCAATTCATCGAAGAAACCCTGACCCCAATCAAAGCGCGTTGCAAAAGCATGTTTGGTGGTTGGGGGGTGTACACCCAAGACCGCATGATTGGTTTAATTGCCGAGGATGTGCTGTACTTAAAAACCGACACCGAAAACATTGGTATGTTCAAAAACGCCAACCTCGAGCCGTTCACTTACCAAACCGCTCACAAAAGTATCAGCATGAGTTATTACCGCGCCCCAGAAGACATGCTCGAGGACTGGGAGGCACTACAGCCTTGGATTATGGGCGCAGTGGCGGCTGCTAATCGCCAAGTCAAAAAGAAGGTCAAAGCATGAGCCTGACATACTGGTTACAATTTATCTTGAGTTACTGGTCTGAAAATACCTTGCCATCTCGAGGGCTTCTTGCCAGTCGCCCATACCCGTCATTGCCCCCACGCCACGCACACACATTGCCCCTGCGACATTGCCCATGCGCCCGCAAGTCAGCCAGTCCTCGCCGCGTAAGTAGGCAGCCAAGAAACCAGCGATAAACGCATCGCCAGAGCCAGTCCCATCCAAAACAGTGGTTGGAACAATTGGAATCAGGTGTGCTTGACCATCTCGAGTTAAAATAAATGAGCCTTGTTCGCCCATTTTTAAGGACACTACACGGCGCACCCCAAGCTCGAGTAGACCTTGTGCAACTTCTAGCGGCGAGGTGTTTTGAGCTAAGCCCACAATGGCACGGGCTTCGTCAATACTTGGGCAGAAAATATCAGTTTGGGGCAGCACTTTAGCCATCAGTTGTTGCCAGCGCCCTGTGGCATCCCAAACGCAATCTAATGAGGTGATGTACCCCAATGCGGTGGCTCGAGCAAATAGCTCTTGGGTTGGACTGCCATCTGTTCCTTCTAAACTAGGAAGCGCAAAAAAGCCCGCCAGATGCAAAAGCCTTGCCCCTTGATTTTTTAGGTTCTCGAGTGACACATCCAAAGCACTTAAATTGGCATTTGCACCGATTGAATGCAGGAAAGTACGCTCACCCTCGGAGTCTACGGTCACTAAAGTTGCCGAAGTTGCACTGGTCTTGTCCCGAATCATGCCGCTTGAATCTGCGCCGTGGCGCTTGGCTTCGTTTAACAAAAAATCGGCAAAACCATCGTTGCCAACTCTGCCAATCACCGCCGCCTGAATCCCAAAACGAGCCAGACCATAGCCTGTGCTGGCGGCAGAACCACCCGAAAACAGCCCAATGTTCTGCACCAACTCGAGCCGCCCTGCTTGTGGTGGACGCACCACGGGTTGCGCCACGCAATCGGCGACCACAATACCCATGCTGATAACTTGAATCATAAAAAAACCGTCTGCCCCGTTTTTTGGCTTTTAATCGCCGCCGTGAACAACCGATGACTGAGCGCAGTTTCTTCGGGTGTAGCACACTGAAAACGTGGTGTCTGCCCAATGGCTTCGTCGCAAAAAGCCGCCCACATTTGTAAAATTGAGTCGGTAAAACCAAATTCAAAAATATGCCCAGTGATTGTCGGGTACGCACCCTCATAACCCAAATCGAGTTCGTGCCAAGCCTGAGCCTGACCAGTCACATACGGCAAGGTACGCAGTGTTTTTGGGTGTTTGGTGCTAAATTCGGCACTTAAATCCGTTCCCATGACCCGAATAAACCAAGTGTTGGTTTCACCCGGCGCAATCCGTTTCATGCTTAACTGCATTGGAAATTCGTAATCTGGCATCTCGACTCGAGTTAATAAATGGGCGTTGTCCCAAGTCTCGCAGGGTACGGTATTGCCTTTTGCGTCTGGGCGGGTGGTGATGATGTTACTTAAGACTGCTCGGACATCTTTGGGAATCCAACCAAGTCTGGCTGGAAGATGCAGCACATGAAAACCAAGGTCGCCCATCACACCATACTCGCCGTTAATCGCAACCATGCGTTTCCAATTGATGGCTTTGTTTGGGTCAAGGTCTGAACTGTGCCAAAAACCAGCTTCGACCTCGAGAATCCGCCCAAAGCGGTTTTCTTGTGCCAACTGAACAATTTTTTGCACGGCTGGATAAAACACAAATTCACTCGAGCAGCGCACCAAAACATCTGGATTGGCTTGCATCGCTTCAAGAATCGCGGTGTTGGCAGCGTGGTCAATCCCAAAAGGTTTTTCGCCTAATAAATGCTTACCACTTTTAATAATCTGCTGGTACAACGCACCGTGCAGATTATGCGGCACAGCACAATAAATCGCATCTATATTTGGATTCTCGAGTAAATCCTTGTAGTCGGTGCTGACTTGTCCAACACTGGCAAAATGATTACTAAACCAGTCCATTAAGTTTGGGTTTGAGTCGCAGACCGCCACGATTTCGGGTTTAACCTTCATGTTCAGCAGATGCGCCCAACGAGCCGCCGCCGTAGCAAATTCGCGTCCCATTAAGCCACAACCAATAATTCCAAAACGTAGGGTCTTCACACAATCATCTCCAAAGCCATGCTCGGTGTTGCCCCATCATGCACCACAGCCATTAACGCCCGTGTAATTCCCGCAGGGTTTAGGTGCTGAATCACATTGCGCCCGTACACAATCCCCGAAGCGCCTTGCTGCATTAGCCCGTAAGTCCGCTCGAGAATAACGGTATCCGAGACTTTTCCACCACCACGCACCAAGACTGGAATCC
>JANNEE010000438.1:0-2407 GCA_031388325.1 Deinococcales bacterium | reverse complement strand
CCTTTGGTCATGTCATCACAGACCGCCACGGCTGCCAAGGGTACAAAACTCAGGGCAGAATCGGGCAACACTGCCGAAGCCGACAAAAGATTCGAGATTGGTAACTCGAGCTTACCCAGTGATTTTTTTGGCGATTGATTTAATTGGCAGGAGACCAAAGCCATGCAAAGTAAAAATAAAAACCAGCGATTCATGGCTTTATGCTAACACTTGAACCAGTAAACTTGGGTCGTAATTTCCACCCGAGACGATACAAACCGTTTTGCCGACTGGCTTAAAGGCTTGGCTACGAATCGCGGCGGTGGTCAGTGCGCCTGTTGGTTCGACGGCTAATTTGGTCTCGAGAAAGAGGTGCTTCATGGCTTCAAGCACAGCTTCTTCGGAAACGGTGATGATGTCATCTACCAGCCTACTGATAATTTCAAAATTCAGCACCCCAATCCCTTGGGTTCGCACCCCGTCGCAAATGGTACGGGTCACAAGGCTGGCATCCCATGAACGGCGTTCTTTGGCATAAAACGATTCCCTAGCATCGGCGGCAAGTTCTGGTTCTACACCAATTATACGGGTTTTGGGCGATAAGGCTTTGATGCTAGTCGCAATTCCCGCCAATAAGCCGCCGCCACCAACACAGACCAGAACCGTATCTACATCGGTTAAATCGGCAAGAATCTCGAGTCCAATTGTGCCTTGTCCAGCAATCATTCGGGCATCATCGAATGGAGCAATATACTCGAGACCTTTTGTATCCCGAATGTCCATGGCAACTTTCATACGTTCGTCCGAGGCATTGGGACAGCGTACAATTTCTGCGCCCCAAGCTGCTGTTCGGTCTACTTTAATTTGTGGGGCGTTGTGTGGAATCACAATTGTGGCTGGAATGTCGTGCATAAAGGCTGCCGCCGCCACCCCTTGGGCATGGTTGCCGCTCGAGTCTGCCACCACACCACGCGCTCGGGTTTCTGGCGACAGGCTCGAGATGGCGTTGTATGCCCCACGAAACTTAAAACTGCCTGTGACTTGCAAATTCTCGGGTTTTAACCAAACATTAGCCTCGAGTGGTAAAAGCGGCGTATGTCGCGCAAAACCTTTGATTCTCGTGGCTGCCATTTGCACATCTTCTAAGGTAATCACAGTTTGTACTCCGTAAATGGAGCAACGTCTGGTTGACCATCTGAAACCCACATCGTTCGGGTCTCGAGATTCATAATCACACCACAAATTGTGGCAACACGGTCTTCAACGGGTTCTTCTTGGTTTGGGTAACGGCAAATTCCGTCTGGGTCGTCGTCGCGGTCAGCTAAGAATTGCTTAAAATCTTCGAGTTTTAATGGTCGGCGATGTTCGAGCAGTTCGGTCATGCGTTTTTGGCGGTGATAACTGTGCGGACGGCGTTCGGATGGTGGTTCGACGATGTTTAGGCTTTGCGGGTCTAAGAAGTGATTGGTGTGCGCCATGCTGCCCGAAGAACAACTTACCATGCGAATCCCATGTGGGGCAGTTTCAAAATCTATGGCTTGGTCTGGGGCAAGTGCGACCATAAAATTGGTACTACAGGCTTTTGTACCATCGTCTATGACGCTTTTTGCTTGCTCGAGTGAAGTTGAGCGCAGAATTTCCCAGCAGCGTGCATGGGTCGGACGGGCTTGCCGAGACCAATCATCGTCCATACTGGTTAAACCAGAAATGCACAAACCTAATCCAGCACTGTTCAAACCCAGTTTTGGGGCAAAAATTCCAGCTTCGGTAAACCCTAGTGTCTCGAGTCCGTCATGGTGTTTAGTTCGCAGTAACGCCCCTTTGACATTTTCGATCCAATCCCAATTCTGACCCATGGTCAAATGCCCACTTGCCGTCGCTTCTGGCAAGGCTGCAAACAAAGTACAACCATCTGGACGGCGATGCTCTGGCGAAGCAGTGATGCGCGACAAACCCGCATTCTCGAGACCAACTGTACCGTACTGATAATACAAAATTTCGTAGCGGGCATTTAAGGCGGCAATCTCAAAGAAATTACGTCCAGAACTCTGCGAAATCCCGCGCATCCCTTCGGAAAAAGCAGGTGAGAACTTCTCGAAGTGCCGAGCGACCTTCGCTGCCATTGATAGGGTTTGTTCACGGGTCAGTTTGGCTTCTTTTTCAAAGCGGTAAAAGTACAATTCAACATTATGCTCGATTAAATCTTTTAATGCCTCGCCGTGCTGTAAGCCCTGCTCGAAAGGCGTGCCAGATAATTCCACAAGTCTAAAAGTCATGCGGAAATCATACCTTGACTCGAGTTCAGACACATACGAAAAATGTCGCCGTAACACCGCTTACCCGTAGGGGCAAGGCATGCCCTTGCCCCGCTAGATACGCGTTTTATGCCCTCTAGCGACCATGCAAAGCTGGTTCTAGCACCCATGCA
>JANNEE010000113.1:0-1833 GCA_031388325.1 Deinococcales bacterium | reverse complement strand
CAACGCTGCCAGTTACCTTGGTGATGGTGCGCCAAATTCGGGCGTACCTCGAGCGCACGGGCTACCGCGTTGGCTACAAACCAGCCGGTGGTATCCGCACTGCCAAGAATTCCCTCGAGTATATGTTTTTAATGCGTGATGAACTTGGTCTGCCGTGGTGTGAGTCGCACTTATTTAGGTTTGGGGCAAGCGGCTTATTAACCGACATTGAACGCCAACTCGAGCATTATGTGACAGGGGCATACTCGAGCGCTAAGCGTCATGCCATGCCTTGAGTGTTAAACTCGAGTCATGCCTTCACTTCGTGATTACCTAGAAACTTGTATAGATGCTGCTTACCTTGGTGGAAAACGCACTTTGGCGTATTTTAATACGGGCGTGGATGTAGAAACCAAAAGCAATGATACACCTGTTACCATTGCCGACAAAGAAGCCGAGTTGGTCATTCGGGAGCGGATTAAACGCGATTATTCGGGTCACAGCATCATTGGCGAAGAAGGCGGCTTAGAGTCTGGCGATTCCGAAATGCGCTGGATTATTGACCCGCTCGATGGCACAAAATCCTTTATTCGGGGTGTACCACTGTACGGCACATTGGTTGCCCTCGAGATTGCAGGAGTGGCTAGTGTTGGCGCGGTGTACTTGCCAGTCCAGAACGAAATGTTGTATGCCGCCAAGGGCATGGGGGCGTTTTTGAATGGGCGGGTGGCTCGAGTGTCAACAACCAAAAAACTCGAGGAGGCAACGCTTTTAACCACCAGTTCGGAATCATGTCGCAAACGGGGAAAGCAGTACGATAACTTGGCTTCTCGAGTGCAATTAACCCGTGGTTGGGGCGATTGCTTCGGCTATGTGCTACTTGCAACAGGCAGAGCCGATATTATGCTTGATGCTGGCATGAACGTCTGGGATTGTGCGCCTCTGCTACCGATTCTCGAGGAGGCTGGCGGGCATTTTACGACTTGGGCGGGAGTGCCAACCATTCACGGCTCGGATGCGGTGGGGACGAACGATGGGCTGCATAGCCAAGTTCTCGAACTATTGGCGGGTTAATGTCACCCAATCAAAACTAAATTCGTGTTTTTCGTCTGTGCCATGATGAATTCTCGAGACTTCTTGCCACTCGAGCGGGTTGTATTTTGGGAAAAACGCATCGGCATTTTCAACTTGCGTATTGACTAAAGTCAGGTACATTGTTGAAGCAAGCGGCAGTGCTAAAGTGTAAATCTCACCGCCACCAATCACCATTAAATTTGGCTCGAGGGCAAGCGCTTGTTCTAAACCATGTACGATTTCAATACCATCGGCTGTAAAACTTGGGTCCCTTGTCAGAACGATGTTATGGCGTTTGGGTAAGGCTCGTCCGATGCTCAAAAAAGTTTTGCGCCCCATCAGCACAGTTTTTTCTAAAGTTACGCGCTTAAAGTATTTCAGGTCATCGGGCAAATACCAAGGCATGGCGTTCCCAAAGCCAATTGCATGGTTTGAATCTATGGCAGCAATCATCTCGAGGCTCATACAGCCACCGTTGCTTTAATCCGTGGGTGTGGGTCGTAATTCTCGAGAACAATGTCTTCAAGTCCGAAGGCAAATAAATCCTCGACATTGGGGTTCAAGCGCACGTTTGGTGAAGCCCGGACTTCTCGAGCAAGTTGGGTTTGGACTTGTTCAAAGTGATTGTTATAAATATGGGCATCGCCAAAAGTATGAATAAATTCGCCAAGCTCGAGCTTACAAACATGGGCAATCATTTGGGTTAAAAGCGCGTAAGAAGCAATGTTAAACGGCACACCCAAAAAGGCATCGGCACTGCGTTGGTACAATTGACATGAT
>JANNEE010000082.1:0-1943 GCA_031388325.1 Deinococcales bacterium | reverse complement strand
TAACGCTGGTGGTGAAATCAAACAAAGCCCTGATGGGTTCTTGCTCCAATCCAGCACAGTTGCTGAAATGATAGACGTAGAGTTCCCCTGCGGCGAGACCAAACGAATCTCGGGGTCATATGTCGAATTTGCCGAACGCCGAGTCTTACCGCAATTTGTCCATCTCGAGCCAAGCCAAATAAAACGCGAACACCGCCGTGAAGGTTTTGAAGCAGGAAATGCTGATAAGATTTTTGAGAGTACCTTCACCACCCAAACCGCCCAAAGAACCTAAAGAAATCGTAGGGGCGACCCTTGTGGTCGCCCTGACCAAGCCAAAGCCATTTGCACATCAGGGAGGGGACTTCTTGACCGCAACTACAGCACCTTCGGGCTTGGGTCGCAAACCCCTCCTCTACAACAACCAAAAAAGGAAAAATCATGACAACATACCCAAATATCATCGGCGGTCAAGAAGTCTACAGCCCAAGTGGTTTCAGGAGTCGTAACTCGAGCAATCTCGAGGATGTACTCGGTATTTTCCCAGAATCCAGTCTCGAGCAGGTGCGGGATGCCTGTATCGCGGCTAAAAAAGGTTTTGAAATCTGGCGTAAAACCCCAGCCCCGATTCGTGGACAGATTATTGGCAATATCGGTAAAGCCATCGAACGTGAAAAAGAGGCTTTGTCGCAATTACTCTCGAGAGAAATGGGCAAGACCTTAAAAGAGGCTCGCGGCGATGTTCAAGAAGCCATAGACACCTGTCATTTCTTTCAGTCTGAGGGTCGTAGATTGTACGGGCAAACTGTGCCATCCGAAATGCACAACAAAGAACTCAGCACTTACCGCCGTCCGCTTGGTGTGGTCGGTGTGATTACAGCAGGGAATTTTCCTGTGGCAGTGCCATCTTGGAAAATCATTCCAGCCTTGGTCACGGGTAACAGTATTGTCTGGAAGCCTTCGGAGGATGCCGCCGCGACTTCGTATGCCTTTGCCAAACTGCTCGAGGAGGGCGGTCTGCCCGATGGTGTGCTGAACGTGGTTTTTGGTGGCGGGGCTGGTGCGGCTGGCGAGTTCTTGGTCGGCATGATGGATGAAAAGCGGCTTAATAAAATTGCTTTTACGGGCAGTACCGCCGTAGGGCGTAAAATCGGTGAGGTGGCTGGGCGTAACCTAACGCACCCGACCCTCGAGTTGGGCGGCAAGAACCCAATGATTGTGATGCGCGATGCTGACCTTGACAATGCCGTAGCTGGGGCGCTTTGGGCAGCCTTTGGCACAGGCGGGCAGCGTTGCACCAGTCTTGGCAATTTAATCTTGGATGAACCAATCCATGATGCCTTTATCGAAAAGTTCCTCGAGAAAGTCAAATCTATTAAAATTGGCGACCCGATTCTGCACCAAGATGTCTTGTACGGACCGTTTATCAACGAGCGTTTTTATGCTGCTTGGGATGCCCATTACGAGATGGCGCAAAGCGACGGTGCAACACTGCTACATGGCTCGAGAAGAATTACCGAGGCGAACCAAGAAAATTTTGTTGGCGACCCCAGCACTGGCTTTTTTGGCTCGCCGACTGTCTGGGCAGGTGTGACCAAGGAAATGCAGATTTTCCAAACCGAGGTTTTTGGTCCAACCGTCAGCATTGTTAAAGTCAACGGCATAGACGAAGCCATTGAAACCGCCAACAGCGTAGATTATGGTCTCTCGAGTGCAATTTACACCAATAACCGCATGTGGGCGTACCAATTTAAGGACACCATCCAAGCCGGTATGAGCAGCATCAACAACAGCACGACGGGTGCAGAGGCACACATGCCATTTGGTGGGGTCAAAGGCTCGGGCAATGGCACACGTGAATCGGGGATTTGGGTCATCGAAAGTTACACTTATTGGCATGGAGTCAACGATGAACTCTCGGGCAAACTACAATTGGCACAAATGGACACCGAATATGGTCAGGT
>JANNEE010000079.1:0-1932 GCA_031388325.1 Deinococcales bacterium | reverse complement strand
GCTCGGTTCAACGCTTCTGTCTTTTTTGTTGGGCTTACCCGCCGCGTTCTCGATGGTTTTTTACCCTGATGCACGCAGCCGCAGCACCTTGTTATGGATTGTTTCGACCAAAATGATGCCGCCCGTTGGCGTGATTGTACCGCTTTATCTGATTTTTAAGGACTTACGCTTGCTCGATAATATTTTTGGGCTTACTTTGATGTACACCACCATGAATTTACCGTTGGTCATCTGGATGATGCACTCGTACTTGTCTGAAATCCCGATGGAAATTCTCGATGCAGCGCGGGTGGATGGCGCGAGTTTACAACACGAATTCCTCAGAATCGCCATGCCATTGGCTGCCCCCGGAATTGCTTCTACAGCGCTTCTGTGCATTATTTTTGCGTGGAACGAAGCCTTTTTTGCCCTGAACTTAACCAATGTTGATGCCGCGCCACTTTCGGTCTACATCAGTGGGTTTAAGACCACCCAAGGCTTATTCTGGGCTGGATTATCGGCTGCCGCCACCTTGGTTATTCTGCCCGTGATGGCATTTGGTTGGTCGGCACAACGCCAATTGGTGCAGGGGCTAACGATGGGAGCCGTGAAATAATGCAAGCTGCTGTAATCACCAAAGCCAATCACCTCGAGATTAGAGAAGTTCCTGAGCCTGTTGTTAAGCCAGACGAAGTTCGGGTGCGCGTGGCGGTTACGGGCGTGTGCGGCACAGATTTGCACCTCTATAGCGGGCATTTTGGGGCGATCTTCCCACTGATTGCTGGACACGAGATTTCGGGCATCGTAGACCAAATCGGCTCGAGTGTAGTTTCTGTCAAAGAAGGCGAGGCGGTTGCCCTCGACCCAAACATTTCTTGTGGACACTGCCACCACTGCCGCCGAGGAATGCAGCACCACTGCGAAAATTTTGCTGCCCTTGGGGTGACTAGGGGCGGAGGATTTGCCGAGTATGTGACCGCCCCGCAAACCAATGTTCACCCGATAGGAAAGCTCGACCTCGAGACGGCGGCGTTTGCCGAACCCTTGGGCTGCATTGCATGGGGTATTAAGCGCTTACAACCTGAAATTGGTAGCAAAGCCCTGTTATTTGGGGCGGGTCCAATCGGAATTTTGCTGATGCAAGCCCTACTGATTTCTGGATGCAGCCAAGTGACGGTTATTGAACCCAACTTGGAGCGCCGCGTCGTCGCTAAAGCTCTGGGTGCAACCCAAGTTCTCGAGCCAAGCCCCGACCTCAAAACCCAATTGTACGACCTCGAGCCATATGGTTTTGATGTTGTCACCGAAGCCACCGGCATTGGCGCAGTCATCAGCCAACTGCCACAATACGCCACCCAAGGCGGCAAAATTTTGTACTACGGCGTAGCCCCAGACGATTTAACTGTACAGATTAGCCCTTACGAAGTTTTTCGCCGCGACCTGACAATACTTGGAAGTTTTTCTCTGCACGGCACATTACCAATAGCGCTGCGTTGGTTAGCCAGTGGACTCATTAAAGTCAAGCCACTGATTACCCACCGATTACCGATTAAGGACTTGCAACTCGCACTCGAGTACAAGAATCAGGTTGGCTTAAATGGCTCGCAAAAAACCCTGATTATCCCGTAAAAATACTTTAAGGAGTTGTATGAATCTTTCTCTCGAGCAGCAAATTATTATTGTGACTGGTGGTGGGCGTGGAATTGGACTCGAGATTTCTCGGGCGATGCGGACGGCTGGGGCGCATATGGTGATTGCCGAAACAAATGCCGTGATTGGCTTAGCCGCTGCGCTCGAGTTACAGGGTGATTTTATTCAGACCGATGTGACCGACTCGAGCAGTCTTCGGGCAATGATTGAAGCGGTAGTGGCTAAGCATGGGCGGATTGACTGCTTGGTCAATAACGCGGGGATTTGTCGCAACACGCCATCCGAGGATGTGACCGATGAAGA
>JANNEE010000431.1:0-9816 GCA_031388325.1 Deinococcales bacterium | reverse complement strand
GGTTTAAGTTGCACAGTTTTATTGATTGGTGAGTCAACAAGGTCGTTAGCTTGGGCGGTTTGCACCCCTTTGGAAATCATGTAATTGATAAACTGATGGGCTAAATCCTCGTTTTTACTGCCTTTGACGATTGAAGCGGTGTTCATTAAGCCCACTTGACCTTCCTTGAGCCGCGCCCACGCCAAGGGCTTACCAGTGTTCAGCATTGTTCCCCAAGCAAAACGTCCGATGGGTGCAACCCAAATTTCATCTTGGGCAAATAACGAAGCGACTTGCGAGGATGAATTGTAAAAGGTCAAGACATTGGGTTTTAAGGCAGCCAATTGCTTAAAACCGGGGTCAACATTGGTGTCTGTGCCGCCGTAAGTGCGGTTGGTAGCAAAAACCACGGGTGGACCTTGGGTCGTGGTGATGTTTGGTAAAGCAATACGTCCTTTGAGTTCTGGTCGCCACAAATCACGCCACGATGTAATTGGCGTACTGATTTTATCGGTACGGTACGCCAGACTGATGGTGTAAGCCGTAAATGCCACACCATAATTTCCATTTAATGGGTTTTTAGCAAATTCATAAAGCTGATTTAAGTTACTCAGTTTTCTGGCATCCAAAGGCTCGAGTAAATCTTGTTTAATGGCTGCTCGAGCAAAGTAATCGCCCAGCAGTGCCACATCTATGTTTGGGTTGTCTTTACGGGCAATCAATTTGGCGAGTCGGTCAGCGTTATTGCCAACTTCATGCACCACTTTACAACCACAAATGGCTTCAAATGGACGGGTGATGTTCTTATCAATTAACGGTTGGTTCAAACCAAAACTCGAGACGGTTAAGGTACGGGTTTGACCCAATGCCAAGGATACAAACGCCCCCGCCAAAGCAGCACTGGTGAGGACGATAACAGATTTTTTCATGATTCCCTCCTCGAGAATGTTTGGCAACTCCCAAAATCCCCACTTGAACTATAACCATCTCTTAGAGGTCTGGTCAAACTGAACCCGTTACAGGTCTGGTCAAACTGAACCCATTACAGGTCTAGTCAAAAATAACTTGGGTCAAGTTTATTTACACTCGGTACATGTTAAAAAAACCACTGGCTAGGCACTTAAAAAAGGCTAAACTGAGTACAAGTACCAAGACGCATTCTTTGTCTTGGGTTTAGCTTAAGGAGCATTTCGATGAAGTTTGCAGCAAAACCCCGATTTGCTTTGCACCCAACCCAATGGCTGGTTGGTATTCTATTTTTACTTGGGGTAGCTGCTTTTTCCAGCCAAGTTGCTCAAAATACACCTTGGACCCCCCAAGAATTAAAAAAAATTCAGGGTTTATGGCTTGGGAATTTGCCAAAACCACCCAAAGATGGCTCGAATAAATTTGAGAATCTGCCCGAAGCCATAGAATTTGGACAAGTCTTATTTTTTGACAAACAACTCAGTGGCAACGAAGATGTGTCCTGCTCGAGTTGTCATAATCCAGAAAAGAAATTTAGCGATGACCAAAAGTTTTCTGAGGGCATGGGTTTAGCTGCTCGTCACACCCCAAGTATTATTGGCGCAGCCTACAGCCCATATCAATTTTGGGATGGTCGTGCCGATTCGCTCTGGGCGCAAGCCCTAGGACCACTCGAGAATCCTGTTGAACACGGTATAGACCGTATGCAGTTGGTTCGTACTGTCTGGCGTTTGTACCCTAAAGAATATCAGCGCTTATTTGCCAGTCCCACCGATTTTAATAACTTGGAGCGCTTCCCAGAACATGCCAGTCCAATTGGCAATAATCAGGCTCGAGAAAATTGGCAAAAAATGACAAGTCAAGACCAAGAAAGTGTTAATCGGGCTTTTAGCAACATTGGCAAAGCCCTCGCCGCTTTTGTCCGCACCATCAAACCACAAGTTACCCCTTTTGATTTATACGCCGAATCGTTAATCACAGGTAAACCCCCTGAAATCAGACCAACCGAAGATGAGATGGCGGGCTTACGTCTTTTTATTGGCAAAGCCAATTGTGTAGCTTGTCATGGCAGTCCACTTTTTTCGGATCAGCAATTTCATAACACGGGTACTCCCGATGCTGTCTCGGATTTAGGGCGTTTTGACGGGCTTAAACAAGTTTTGCAAAGCGAATTTAATTGTCGTTCGGTCTACAGCGATTCACCAGCTGACCAGTGCCTTGCTTTAGCCCAAGCCGAACTGGATATGCTCGAGTCTGGCGCAACCGCAAGTAAAAACAATAAAAACGTAGCCGCCTTCAAAACCCCAAGTTTACGCAATGTGATGCTGACCATGCCCTTAATGCACAACGGACAATTTAAGAACTTAAAACAAGTTTTAGAGCATTACAACCAAGCCCCCAATAGCCAAATGGGGACTTCGGAACTAAAACCTTTGCGCTTAAACCCGACCGAACTTGCCCAACTTCAACGTTTCCTCGAGACCTTAACCGAAATTGAAGGGCTGCGCTAAACAAAACGCTTAAAGACCGCCACGGCATTCTGTCCACCAAAGGCATTGGAATTAGAAATGGCGTACTCGACTTGTTGTTCTCGTGGTGTATTTGGAATGTAATCCAAATCGAGTTCTGGGTCTGGGTCTATGTAATTGATGGTTGGCGGCAAAATACCAGTGTACAAGGCTTGCATCGTGGCAATTGCTTCTATTGCCCCAGCCGCGCCTAATAAATGCCCAGTCATGGATTTGGTGCTGCTGGTTGCCAATTTTTTGGCGTGGTCGCCAAACACAACTTTAACCCCTTGGGTTTCGGCGAGGTCATTCATTGGGGTACTTGTGCCGTGCAGATTGGCATAACCGATTTGTTCAGGGTTGACTTTGGAATTCTTCAAGGCGCGTTCAATCGCCATTACATACCCACGCCCTTCGGGGGCTGGGGCAGTGATATGAAAAGCATCGGCGGCAAGCCCAGCCCCGAGCATCTCGCCGTAAATTCTTGCACCACGAGCCAGCGCATGTTCTAGCGTCTCGAGAATCAGAATCCCCGAGCCTTCACCCATCACAAAACCATCACGGGACTTGGTAAACGGACGACTAGCGGTGGCAGGGTCGTCGTTGCGAGTGGATAATGCCCCCATATTGCCAAACGCGCCTATCGAAAGCGGTGTGACCGAGGCTTCTGAACCGCCAACAATCATCACTTGACAGTCGCCTCGGTTTAAGAAGTGGTAAGCATCGTGCAATGCCACGGTACTGGTGCTACAAGCCGTGACAATACTGCTCGAGACTCCGGTACTGCCATAACGAATGGCGACTTGACCAGTTGCCATATTGGCAATCATCATCGGAATAAAAAACGGGCTGAGGCGGTCTGCGCCGCGTTCAACCATTAAGCGCGTTTGATTCTCAAAGGTTTCCATGCCGCCAATGCCCGTACCGATGAGCGTACCGACTTCAGACCCCTCGAGTTGCGACAATTCAAGACCAGCATCTAAACGCGCTAGTTCAGCCGCCACAAGGGTTAATTGCACATACCTGTCCATGCGTTTGAGTTCCCTGGCATCCAAACCATAATCGGCAAAGTTAATATCCACTTCGGCAGCGAAATGACAGCGTAACTTGCTGGTATCAAACTTTGTGATGTTCCGCACACCACTTTTACCCTGTAGTTGCGCTTGATGAAAAGCCTCTGCCCCAATAGCAATAGCGGTGACAGGTCCAAGTCCAGTAATGACAACACGATGAGCCATGTAAAAGAGTCTACCTGAAACCAGCAAAAAAACAAAAGCACCTTAGAAATTTTGACAACACTACGTCAAAGGCGTATATTTATCTTGTGCGTTTAACGTTTATCCAAACACCTGAATTTGCTAAACAAGCCGAAAAATTGCTGAGTGAAGAAAGTCTGCGCTTTCTCGAGAATGAATTACTCAAAAACCCAGAAGCAGGAAAAGTTATCGCAGGAACAGGTGGTGTTCGCAAAGTCCGATTTGCACAGCAAGGAAGCGGAAAAAGAAGCGGTTTGCGAATTTTATATTTGCTGCGTGCACCCAATTTGTATTGGCTTTGGATGTACCCTACAAGCACCACCAAAGATATTTCGCCAGCTCAGAAAAAAATTCTTGCCCAAATAGCTAAGGAGTTAAAATGAAAAAAAAATACATGAATGACGAGGATTTCTCAAGTCTAAAACGAAGTCTTGAACAAGCTGTCGCTATTTCACGCGGCGAACTAGCACCTGCTCGATCCACCACCTTAGAAACCCCAGATGTCCGCGAAGCCCGTAACCAACTCAAACTCCCTCGAGCCGAATTTGCCCGAATCATGGGTGTCTCACCACGCACTGTCGAAGGCTGGGAACAAGGACGCAGACAACCCAAAGGCGCGGTCAGTGTGTTGTTGCGTCTTGCTTTGTCGCACCCGCAAATTGTGCAACAAGCCTTGCAAAATTAGAGCTTAACTAAGCTGTAAAATACTGGTATGAATGTTGAGCGGCTAACCCAGTTTTTAATCGAATTACAATTTTCTAACAGTAAAGTCTGGTTTGATACGCACCGACCCGAATATCAGATTCTTAAACTCGAGTTTATCGAATTGGTGACACGCTTAACGCAACTGAACTTGAAGAATTTATCATCTCGAGTTTCAAAAAAATGTTGCCACTGCACAAATGGTTACGCGAAGCCCTGACGTTTTTCGAGTAGAATAAAAACATGAAATCGGTACTCGAAAAAATGAGTTTTGAGCAGTACCTCGAGTTTGAAAGAACCGCCGAATCGCGCCATGAATTTGTGGACGGCACAATCCTTGCGATGGCTGGCGAAAAACGCAATCATAATCGTTTAGCAAGGCGTTTTGTTCTACTACTTGAGGAATTAGCCGATCAAAAAAAATGTGAGGTGATTCTTGAAACTGTTAAAGTTCGCACCAAAGAAAATCGGTATCGCTATCCAGATTTTGCAGTCTCATGTAACCCAGGCGACGACCCACTCTACCTTGAAAATCCTTGTTTAATTATTGAAGTTCTTTCAAATAGTACCGAACATACGGATTTTGGAAAAAAACTTGATGAGTACACACGCTTACAGAGCTTGCAGCGTTATGTGCTGGTTGCATCAGACTCGAGATTCGTGGTGGTGTATCGCCGAGAAGGAAAGCGCTTTACCGTCGAAAGTATCGAAGAACAAGGCGAATTTGACATTCCATGTTTGGACACAGTGCTGACCCTCGAGCAAATCTATGCAGGTGTGACACTCTAAATTTGTCTCATGCGTGACCAGTTAAACTTCTTGTAATGACCAAAGAGAAGGGTGGTTTTAATGTTTTATGCAGCACTGGGTTTTTTGTCTCAAAACGTCATAATCCAAGACTCGAACAAGGAGAATTCATGAATCCAGATTTACGTTATCCAATTGGTGAATTTCAAAGTAAACAAGCCTACTCGAGCGAGGAGCGCAGTGCTTTTATTGCAGAATTAGCCCTAGCCCCTGCACAATTAAAAGCAGCACTCGAGGGCTTAACGCCTACTCAACTCGAGACCCCCTACCGAGAAGGCGGTTGGACGGTGCGTCAAGTGGCACATCACCTGCCAGATAGCCACGCCAATGCCTATATTCGGATTAAACTAGCCCTGACCGAAACACAGCCAATCATCAAGCCGTACAACGAGGCAGCATGGGCATTACTCGAGGACACCAAAAACGTACCTGTGGATATTTCGGTGCAAATGCTGGGGGCAATTCATCTGCGCTTAGTGGCGTTACTAGAAACACTGACCGAAGAACAATGGACTCGAGCTTTTCAGCATCCTGTGAATGGGCTAACCAGCATTGAACAGGCTTTGGCTTTATATGTTTGGCATGGGAAAAATCATATTGCCCAAATTCAGAATCTGAGGCAGCGTCTCGGTTGGGTCGCATGAAAATCATTGGTTTAATTGGTGGCATGAGTTGGGAATCCAGCGCTCAGTATTATAAGATTATCAACCAAGCTGTGCGAGACAGAATTCATCCGCTCGAAAATGCCAAAAGTCTGATGTTTACTGTCAATTTCCATGAAATCGAGCGTTTGCAACAGGCTGGGGCTTGGGAAGAAGCTGGAGAAATTCTGGCGGATGCGGCTTTACGGCTCGAGGCTGGCGGGGCGGACTGTATTGTGCTTTGTACCAACACGATGCACAAATTAGCCGACTTTATCACCGATGCTGTGGGTATTCCGATGCTGCATATTGCCGATGCCACAGCCAAAGCCGTAGTAGCACAGGGCATCAAACGCATTGGCTTACTCGGCACGGGCTTTACAATGGAACACGAATTTTATAAGGGTCGGCTTGAACAGCACTTTGGACTCGAGGTGATAACCCCAGCAAAACCAGACCGCGACGTGGTGCATGGCATTATTTATAACGAACTCTGCGCGGGAATGGTAAACCCAAGCAGCAAACTTGAGTACATTCGGATTATGCAAAATCTTGTGGAAGCTGGCGCAGAAGGGATTATTCTTGGTTGTACCGAAATCATGTTGTTGGTTGGGCAGGCAGACTCGAGTGTGCCAGTTTTTGACACCACTACACTACATGCTTTGGCGGCTGTGGACTTTGCTCTAGCGGGGTAGGGTTTTGCTCAGGCTTGAGTAGCGTCAAGTGTTCAATTTTATTGAGCGCAAGAGTAATATAAACCATGTCTTATAAAAACCTATTTAGTCTCGAGGGGAAAACCGCCGTTGTTGTTGGGGCAGCCAGTGGAATCGGACAAGCCGCCGCCAAAGGCTTAGCTGATTTTGGTGCAAAAGTGATTGTGGCAGATATGAATCTCGAGGGGGCAAATGCAACCGCCCAGATGATTCGAGAAGCTGGCGGTCTTGCCGAAGTACGAATAGCCAACTTAACGGATGCTTCGAGTGTAGAGGCTCTGTTTGAGGGTCTGGAAAAAGTAGATGTGCTGGTTTGTACCCCAGCCATCAATGTCCGCAAACGATTACTGGATTACACCGATGAGGAGTTTGATAAAGTTGTTAATCTCAACCTAAAGGGTAATTTTAGGTTGCTGCGCCAAGCTGGACGTTTTATGAAAAACCAAGGTTCGGGTTCAATTATTGTCTTCTCGAGTATCCGCAGTTTAGTGGTCGAACCCGGACAAGGGATTTACGCCGCCACCAAAGCAGGAGTGCTGCAAATTGTCAAAACCTTAGCCGCCGAACTTGCCGAATACGGGGTGCGAGTCAACGCCATTGGACCTGGAGTGGTCAATACTCCATTAACCGCACCAATTAAAAATAACCCCGAATGGTACGCCGCTTACGCTCAAAAAAGTGCCCTTGGGCGCTGGGCAGAAGTGGATGAAATGGTCGGACCGGTCATTTACCTTGCCAGCCAAGCCTCGAGTTATGTGACCGGCACAATTCATTTTGTGGACGGCGGTTGGACAGCCATAGATGGGCGGTTTACACCACCGCTTTAGGCTATAAAGATCGAATGTTATACTGCCGCCCGTGAAACGAGTTCGTATCGGCATGATTGGCAGTGGTACTGTTGGCAGTAGCGTTTTGGGTTTACTCGAGACGCGCTCGAGCATGTTTTTATCGCAAGGCTTTAAGACCAAGTTGCTACCTGTGTTGGTGCGCGACCCCAGTAAATCTCGGGCTGATGTGCCAAGTGGGACACAGTTTACATCAGACAGCAGTGTGCTTGAAGATGCCGATATTATTTTTGAAACCATGGGCGGCACAAGCAAAGCCCTCGAGTTGGTACGCCCACAACTTGAGGATGGAAAAATTTTAATCACCGCCAATAAAGCCATGATTGCCGAACGCTGGGATGTCCTAAAGCCCTTTATGATGAATGGTCAAGTCTACTGCGAAGCCAGTGTCATGGCTGGCACGCCAGTGCTGGGTCCTTTAACAGGAACACTGCGCTCGAGTAATACCTTAGAACTCCACGCGATTTTATCGGGGACATGTAATTATATTCTGACCCGTATGGAAAGCGGCGCAAGCTACTCGGATGCCTTAGCCGAAGCCCAAGCCAAGGGGTACGCCGAAGACCCGCCAACCTTAGATGTCAGCGGCACAGACGCAGCCCATAAACTCTGTGTGCTGGCACGAATGACCGTAGACCCAGACTTTGTGTGGGAAGAAATAGAAACCAAAGGCTTAGAGGATTTATCGTCTGAAAGGATTCTCGAGGCGGTGCAAGCTGGACAACGGGTCAAATTGGTCGGGAGCATCATCCCTAATGGTCAGACTTGGCAAGCCAAGGTGCGACCCGTGCTGCTGCAAAGCGATCATCCACTTGCCCAGAGTGCTGCCAGTCGCAACGCCATGATTTTTCATGGTGATGCCAGTGGCGTGGTGATTCTTCAAGGTGGCGGTGCAGGTGGCTTGGTCACAGCCAGTGCAATGGTTGGGGATCTCATTGACCATTTTGCTGGGGTGACTGGGCATCAACCCAGTCCAGAAGCCATTCGAGTACCGCAAAATCACACACCCGAAGTCTTCGCGGAACTTTAAGCCTTCAACTTGCATCCAATTACCAATGGTCGGAATCTTGAACCTACGATTTACTCCAGCCCCCAGTCTGAGCGACCTCGAGGATAACTCTTTGGTGGCTTTGGCACGTCGGGGACAAGACGAAGCCTTTGACGAGTTGGTGCGCCGCCACAGCCCACGGATTCACGCCGTTTCCTCGAGAATCGTCGGACGCGAAGAAGCCTATGATGTGGTTCAAGATGCTTTTTTAGCCGCCTACCGAGCCATTGGAACTTTTCGTCAAGAAGCCCAATTTAGCACTTGGTTGCACCGAATCGCCCTCAATTGCTGTTATGCCCGCACCCGAAAACACCCAGATTTAAGCCATGACATCGAAACGCCGATTGAAAGCGCTTCCCAAACCGACACACCGCTCGAGATTGCCGAACGCCGCGATTTACGCACTGCCCTCGAGAAAGCCCTTGCCAAACTTAAACCCGATTTTAGAGAAACCTTTGTGCTGGTCGAATTTGGCAACCTAGACTACGCCGCCGTTGCCAACGTCCTCAATATCGAAGTTGGCACAGTCAAAAGCCGAATGAACCGCGCTCGAAGCAGTTTACGCGAAATACTAGAAGGATGGGGGTACACACCATGAACAACACCAACAACGCATGGGATGAATTTTTATCCAGTGCAGCCCAACTCGAGGCTCGAGACGAAGCCAGCACCGAACACGTTTTGAATGCCCTGAGACTCGAGCGCCAAGAAAACCCAACTTGGAATGCCTACCTTTCACACGCAAGCGTTTTGCGCCCTGTAGACAACAACGCCATTCAACCAACCCTGAAAGCCGTCAAACTCGAGCGCCAAAAAACTCGGGTCTTACGCTTAAACATCACCCGAGCCGTGGCAGGATTGGCTGCTGCCGCCGCCGTTGCGGCTGGCTTTGTCTTCCTAAACCCCAGTGCCAGCGCCGACCCAAGCGAAGCCTACAATGTTTATCAAGAAGCCAGCACAGGATGGTGAGCATGAAACGGGTCTGGCAAGTTCTTTTACTCTTTTACCTCTCTACCCTTGCCATTGCACAAACCGAAGCACCAAAAAACCCAATTGCTTTTCTGATTAACGCCCTTGAACGCGAAGCCCAAACCAATCTTCGCGGTGAGGTACTCGAGAAACAAATTTTTCCACCCAGAGCCAATCCGGAACAAACCCGTACAGAATTACCAGCCCCACCACCACTGTCTGCCAATTGGATTCGTAAAAACTTTTATGCCAAAGCCGAACTTGGCGAGATGATCGCTGGGCGCAACACTTGGCGCATTGACCTCGAGCCAAAAACCAATAGCGCCCCAAGTTTTACGCTGTGGATAGACCAAAAATGGTTACTTCGCTTAGGTATTCAAGA
>JANNEE010000064.1:0-8671 GCA_031388325.1 Deinococcales bacterium | reverse complement strand
TGAGGTGGTTTTTGTTAGACTAAACCCATGTGGCGTTGGCTTTTGATTCTTTTGTTTTGTTCTTCGGCTAAAGCCCAACTTTTAACCGGCAAAGGGGCAGAATTACCGCTCCAAGTTGTGAAAACCCCACATTTTGAGGTGCTGCACCCGCCACGTTTAGAAACCTTTGCGCGTCGCGTGGCAGCCGCCGCCGAGAAAATGCGAAGTGCAGTTCTGGGGACTGTCGGCAATGACCCCGGACGAACCTTTATTGTGGTCAATGACGAAACCGATGATTTTAATGGTTTTGCTGTACCGGGACCGTATCCATTTATTCGGGTCTTTGCAACGTTTCCGCGACCAACCGATATTGGCGCACAATGGCAAGATGCCATGCACGCTTTAGTCACTCACGAATTTACCCATGTGGCACATTTATCTACCCGTGATGATTTAAGAAATTCTTTACGCAGCATTTTTGGGGCAGTACCGGGAATTCTCGAGGCTCGAGTACCACCCGCGTGGTTTGTCGAAGGGTATGCGGTTTACCTCGAGACCAAACTGACTTCGGGCGGACGGGCGCAGGACAGTGGAATTCGCACCTTACGAGCGCAGATGGCAAGGGCGGGTGTTTTTCCAAGTCTGTCCGAAGCTGGGATTGGGGTGAATGAAGAATACCCGTTTGGTAACACGCGCTATGCCTTTGGAGCGGGTTTTGTAACATTTCTCGTCGAGCGTTTTGGTGAGCCAACCATTCGTCAAGTCATTCGGCTTTACAATCAACGGCTGACCTTTGCTGAGGCTTGGCAGGAAATCACTCAAACTTCGCTTATCAGTCTTTGGGCAGATTGGATAGCCCTCGAGAGTTCACGGGCATCTCAGGAGCAAATAACACTACAAAACTCTGGTCTCGAGACTGGGCAACCATTGCATTTGGGCAGTGGTACACCCGCTTGGAAACCCGACGGTTCATATGCTTTTATGAGCGGCTTAACTTTGCGTCTTAAAGATAAAAACGGTCAACTCGAGGAGCATAAAATAACGTTGCCTTCGCGTCCTAGCCGCTTATCTTGGGCGGGGAATGATTTGGTGTACTCGAGGAATGTGGTGCGTGGTGCAACCACTTACTTTGAGGTCTTTAAGCTCGAGAATGGGGTAGAAAAGCAACTGACCAAAAATGCTCGCGCTCGAGATGCTGTTACCGATGGGGAGTGCATTATGTACGTGCAGGATTACTTAGACAACTCGAGTATTCGCCGTATTTGTGGGTCAAAAGATGAATTGCTGTACAACGCCCCAACGGGCTGGCATTTGTTTCATCTTGCGCCTAGGGCTGGTCAAATAGCTTTAACAGTTTGGCGACCGGGTGGCTTTTTAGATCTGGCGGTGCTGAAAAACCAGTCACTCGAGTTTTTGACCTCCGACCACGCCCAAGACCAATTTCCAACATGGGTCTCGGATTCGCAAATTATTTTCTCGAGTGATCGAAGCGGTATTGCCCAACTTTACCAAATAAAAATCGGTGAGTCCCAAGTTTTCCCCTTAACAGCCGCCACGGGCGGAGCGTACAGCACCAGTCGTAAACCAAGTGGTGAACTGACCTTCTCGAGCTACACCAGTAGGGGTTTTGAAACCAGAATTATTAGTCCAAAACTAAAAAATGCTGAGCTGATACAAAAAACACAACCTGTACCACTGGATAATTTATCGGGTCTCGAGTACCCGATAGAAAGCTATAATGCCTTTCCAGTCCCGCTTTTTTGGTATCCACTGACCCAAAACGGGGTCGGTGCAACAATTGTTGGGGCAGACCCTGCGGGAATTTTTTCTTGGCAATTGGCGGCTGGCTTTGATGTACTTGGTGGCACTGGTTTTGGTACGAATTTTAGTCTAAATTTTGCCCCGAGTCTCGAGTGGAGCGCTAATTTATTTGCTAGTGCCGATGCAAATACTTGGGGCGTGTGCTTATCAAATTCTTGGATTGGCAAAGGCGAAACACAGTTCTCTGGACGGGCTGGGTACATTATTCGTCCAAGCGTCGGAATTGTGAATGGTCTGCTGTTTGCCAACCTATTTACTTTTCTTGGGATTGCCCAAAGTGATGACTGGGATTACCTCGAGTATGGCTGGGGAATCAGCACTTTGGTTTCTTTGGATGGTTATACGCTAGGAATTGTTTTGGCAGACCGTGTTTCTGGGTTGCCAATTCGCTTAAATCTAGGACTGAGTGGTCAATTCTCGAGCAACCCAATTTTAAGTGCTGGCTTGCAAACCCAAACCTCTTTTGGGCTTCGTTGGCGTTTAGAAGATGGTTTTTTGGCATTAGAGCGAATTACCTTTCAACCATTTATCAATGTTAAGTACAGCAATTCACTCGAGTACACTCTTGGGCTGCGGGTTCTAGCCGATGCAATTTTTAATTACTATGCCCCTATTTCATTTGGACTCGAGTTTAGTTTTACTACTGGGAACGGATTTGGGTTTCGTCTCGTAACCATGTTACCGCTCGAGCAGTTACGGTAACTTACAATTCGACACTAATCGAAACACCTGGCTCACCAATTGGAATCAGTTGCACAGCCACGCGATACTGTGCGGCTGCGGCAAAACGCACCAGTGTTTCAATCTCGAGTTGCGTTTGGGCTTTTTCAACTGCCACAACTCTTGGTTGACTAATACCAATCCGTTCTGCCATGGCTCGAGTGCTGAGTTTGCGATTTTCGCGGGCTTGACGGAGTAATCCACCTAGGCTTTTAGTCATGATTTGTTGGTCAAGGATTTCACGAATTTCATCAGGTGTCGTTTGCTCTTGCAAATTCATTGATACTTGAGCCAATCGCGGTGCTTCGTGCATCATTTGCTCGAGAAGTTTATTGGCTTCTGGACTAATTTTACGTTCTTTCATAACGACCTCTTGGGTAAAATAGGTTGACCATGCTCCAAGGCATAAACAACTTCAGCACATTCAGCTAACATCCACCTACTCGCTTGGTCTTGGGTTTTACATTCTGCATGAACAATATAAAATCTTTGTATTTCATCAGCAATAAAGTACACCCGTGCGCCACCTTCTTTGGTTCGGTCTTTGAGTTCGTAAACTGCTCCAAAGAGCGGTTTGATATACCGGCTGTCCATTCCAAATAAATGCAAATCGGTCAGCATTTGAATGCACTTATCCACACAACGCTGCTTACTGACTTCAACCATCTCGAGTAAATCCTCAATCAGCAATGAATGAGATGCGGTTAAGCGTTTGGGGTGATAGGCAAGGATTAGGCTGAACACGCTAACGATAACAGTAGCATAATCACCGACAATTATCTTATACTTGAGTTCATCTATGGGAACGGATTTGGGTTTCGTCTCGTAACCATGTTACCGCTCGAGCAGTTACGGTAAAGGCGGGAAATAAGTCCTAAATTCCTAGGATTTAAGAACTCAAAAATTCAACCGTTCTCGAGCTAAAGCTGCTTGGGAAGCCGATTCTTCATTGTCGAATCAGCAAAGGAAATCTATGAAAGCGATTGTCTACACAGAATACGGCTCTCCAAATGTGCTACGACTGATAGAAGTCGAAAAACCCACCCCCAAAGATGACCAAGTGTTGATCGAAATTTATGCAGCTTCGGCGAATCCACTCGACTGGCACATGATGCGAGCCGAGCCTTTTTTGGTGCGTTTAGACAATGGGTTTCTAAAACCCAAGAACCCAAAACTCGGCGCGGATGTCGCAGGGCGAGTTGTTGGAATTGGTAAGAACATCACTAAATTCCAAATCGGGGATGATGTATTTGGTGAATTATCGGCTTCTGGCTTGGGTGGATTCGCAGAATATGCTTGTATCAAAGAAAATCTTGTGGTCTTAAAGCCAAGTAATCTGTCTTTTGAAGCGGCGGCGGCTGTACCCGTAGCCGCAATTACAGCTTTGCAAGGTCTGCGTGACACAGGACAGATTAAAACAGGACAAGATGTTCTGATTAACGGTGCATCTGGGGGTGTCGGAACATTTGCCGTCCAAATCGCCAAGTCTTATGGCGCTAAAGTAACAGGGGTGTGCAGCACGCGAAATATGGAAATGGTGCGTTCAATCGGAGCAGACCATGTGATTGATTACAGCCAAGAAGATTTTACTCGAGGTGAACAGCGTTATGACCTGATTTTTGATGCTGTTGGAAACCGCTCTGTGTCGGATTATAAGCGAGCCTTAAAGCCCAATGGAATTTGTTCAGTGGCTGGATTCAGCACCTTATCGCATTTGTTCCAAGTGATTCTGCTTGGTGGCTGGGTTTCAAAAACCAGCCACCAAAAAATTAGTTTAATGGGTGTCGCTAAACCAAATCAAAAGGATTTACTGGTGTTAAAAGAACTTCTTGAAAGCAACAAAATTGTTCCTGTGATTGATAAAACCTATTCATTAAGTCAAGTTGCCGATGCGATTGCCTACCTAGAACAAGGTCATGCTCGAGGTAAAGTGATCATTACTGTAAAATCATCATGATTTATTTGTCAGACTGTGGTGATACAAAAAGCGCATACTCTCTTTATACGTCTTTAGGACGATGACAAATCCTCAAATTTCAAGCACAATCATCTTGTTTAACCTTCGCCCTTCGCCCTTTGCCTTTTGCCTCCTTGGAGAATCCATGAAAACCTTTTTACTTTCCGCCATCGCCATCTCGAGTTTAGGTGTTGCCAACGCCCAAACCCTCTCGAAGTTTGCACCCGCTAATGCACTTGCCGTGATAGAACTGAACGATATTGGTGGCGCTCGCAAACAAAGCGCTGCATTGGTCAAACAACTGTCTGACTTAAACATTGGGGCAGTCCTTGCCGAAGCCACTGGCAGCAGCAAAAAAGAACAACGCGATTTAGAAACCATGCTGAACGACTTTGGGTCTTTAGTAGACCGTGAAGGACTGGTTTCTTTGTACTTAAGCCCAAAAAACGGACAAGTCGGGTTTTTACTGGCAGCCCGACCCGCCGCCAACACCGATGCCAAAATGAACAAATGGATGCTCGAGAGTGCCAAAAGCATGAGCGCCCGTGGCAGTCGAATTTTGGGTTTTCCGGTTTACCAAAGCAGTTTGGTCAATTTTGGCTATATGGGCGGATTGGCATATGCCGCTTCGGACACCACCACCTTGAACGAATTCTTAAGTCGTTTCCGTAACCAAGGGAACTTTACTAAACCCAGCCTTGCCGCCAGCAACAGTTACAGTGAAGTCATGAACCAAGTCGGTACGGGCAACATGCGAATGTACTTTGATTTGCGTAATGCTTCGCAACTCGCAAGGGGCATCATAGACATGGTAGACCCAGAACTGCCCGGCATTAAACTCGAGCCGGTGCTGGATGCCCTGACCACCTACGGACGTTTTGCGGGTGCTTGGCGCATCACCACCGATGGCATTGACACCACCACCATCACTGTTCCAGAAGCTCGAGGCGCAGATACTCAATTTGCACGGGTTTTAACGCCCAAAGACGCGATTGACTTAAAAGCCGCTAGTGTTGTCCCAGCCACCGCCACAGGTTTTAGCACCAGCAGCAACAATTTAACCCTCTGGTACGATTGGGTCTCGAGCTTACTTGACCGCACTGGCGCTAACCCCGGCGGCTTAGATACGTTCTTCAAAGGCGAATTTGGCATAGATGCCCGTAAAAGCATCCTCGGTTGGATGACAGGCGAACTTGCCAGCGCAACTTTTATTGGCAAAGGCGCAACCCAATCCATCGGTGAAAGTGTCAATTACATCGGCACAAAAGACGAAAAAGCTACCGTGGAGATGATCGAAAAAGTCCTGCCGAAACTGATAGAAATTGGTCAGAAACTGGCTCAGCAAAAAGTCAATAATAAATTTGTTAAAGCCAAAATTGGCAACACCGACATTTACCGCTTTGTGATTGCCGATAACACACCGTTCATACTGGCAGTCAAAGATGGTTTCTTGATGGTCGCCACTTCTGACACGGGCATCACGGCTGCTCTTTCAAGCGGCGCGAAACTCGAGACCAGCAGCAACTACAAAACTGCTACGGCTCGAGTCCCCAAAGATGCCTTGGGTTGGAGTTACGGCGACACCACCACCAGCTTAAAAAGTGCAGCCGAGGGCGCTGGACAAATTTTGGAACTTGGCTTAAGCCTAGGACTGGACTTAAAACCAAGCACCAGCAAAAAATTAGTTAATGGCATTGTCGGAATGCTCAACGCCCTCGGAGACCGCGCTGGCTTTGCGGTTTCATGGACAGAAATTGTCCCAGTTGGTACAAAAACACGGAGCTTCCAACCTGTGAAGTGGTAAATACCAAATAATTCATCGTAAGGGCTTGCCGTGGCAAGCCCTTTTTTTATTAGACCTCTTGCATAAATAATTTTCGTTACCTAAAACAGGGTGATGACTTCTTGACCATAAGATGCACCTTCTTGCTCGTGAGACAGCACCTCACGGGCTACTCGCGCTTACGGGCATGGTCGCAAGCATCATCCCTACGGAAAATTGATTTTGTAGGGCGCGAACCTCGTGTTCGCCCTGCTAAAAATCAATGATTCGGACTTGTATAAGAGGTCTATTGACAAGAATGACAAAATGTCATATATTTGTTTAGTCGTGAATGTCATCAAACGCAGCACACTCAAACAATTCTGGCAAAAACATCCACATGCTAAAAGTTCGTTGGTTGCTTGGTACAAACTGCTTAGGCGCAATCGTTACACCAATTTTAATGAATTACGCGAACATTTCTCGAGTGCCGATTTGGTCAAACAACTGACCATCTTTGACCTTGGAGGCAACAAATACCGCCTGATTGCTTTTATTCGTTACAGCGCCCAGACTGTTTTTGTTAAACACATCCTGACTCATGAAGAATACAATGAGTGGAACAAACAAAAGAATTAAGGAAACCATGCAAAACGTTCAACAAATAACAACACAATGGGCAAGGGTTGCCAAAAATATCAATCTTAAACGCCCAGAAACACAACTCGAGTACAAAGCACTGCTCGAGTTAATAGACCACATCACCGATATTGTAGACGACCCCGAAAACAATCTGTACTCGGGCTTACTGGATTTGGCTTTTGTATACACCAATGACTGGGAAGAACAAGGGCAAAAAAACACTATTCCAGATGCAACACCACGCCAAATTCTCGAGTTTCTAATGCAGCAAAAAGACCTTAAACAAACTGACCTCGAGAAAGCTGGAATTGCGGACCAAGCCTTACTTTCAAACATTTTGTCAGGCAAGCGCAACATCAGCATTGCACTTGCCAAACGCCTCGGTAATTATTTTCAAGTCTCGAGCGAATTATTTATTTAACCCTCGAGAATGCCCGCCGTAGAAGCGGGCATATCAGCAAATTTTTGTGCCAAACTCAAAGTAATGCCAACACCGCATTGGTAAAGTCACTCGAGCCAGAAGTACCGCCTAAATCCCTTGTTGGATGACTGAATAAAGCTAAACGCACCGCTTCTTCGATTTTTTGAGCTACTTCAGGGCGCTTAAAACTGTACTCGAGCATCATCGCGGCAGATAAAATAGTGGCGGCAGGATTGGCAATTCCCTGCCCAGCAATGTCTGGCGCAGAACCATGAATTGGTTCGTACAAGCCAATTTTATCGCCTAAGCTGGCACTTGGTAGCAAACCAAGGCTACCGGGTAGCACACTGGCTAAATCCGACAGAATATCGCCAAACAAATTCTCGGTCAGAATCACATCGTAACGCTTTGGGTTTTTGACCAGAATCATGGCACAGGAATCCACGTACTCATGGGTCAGTTCCACATCTGGGAATTCGGTTTTTTGGACATGCACTACAATTCGCCGCCAGAACTCCGAGACCTCGAGAACATTGGCTTTATCCACACTACAGACACGGTTCTGCCGTCCCCGAGCCGCCTGAAACGCCCAACGCGCCGCCCGTTCGACTTCGGCAGTGGTGTAACGAATGGTGTTAAAACCGCCACCTTCTTCTAAACCACGCGGCTCACCGAAATACGCCCCGCCAAGAAGTTCACGCAAAATCAGAATGTCCACACCGCCAGCAATTTCTGGCTTTAAGGGCGAGAGATGCTCCAAACCCGCGTAGACCTTGCTTGGGCGCAAGTTCGCGTACACCCCAAGTGCTTTACGCAGCTTTAACAAACCCGATTCTGGGCGGAGTTCTCGAGCCACATTATCGGTGCTACCGGGCAGACCGCCAACCGAACCCATCAGCACTGCATCCGAATTTAGCGCCGCCTCGAGAACTTCATCGCCCAAGGGTTTACCGTATTTTTCTGTACCCGCCAAGCCAAAGGCAAATTCGGCATACTCGAGGTCTGGCGCGAGTTTATTAAGCACTTGCAAAGCGCACGAGACGACTTCTGGACCAACACCATCACCAGGAAGAACAACGACTTTTGGCATAATAACTCCTTAACTTAAATACAGTAATTTTTACTGGCGAATATAAATAGCTCCATCATTCAACAAAGCCAATTCGGTATTTGAAAACCTTTGATAATTGGTTGAACAGGTTTTGTTTAGAATTTCTATATAATTGTTTTTAATTATGTATTTTACGGGAAAATTCAAATCAGTAATACTTTTTTCACATAAATCTTTTAATAATTCAAATTTATCCTCATTTTCATATATATCTTCAATATACCGATTAAATTTAGGTATTTTTTCGCAATTTTTTAG
>JANNEE010000044.1:0-3239 GCA_031388325.1 Deinococcales bacterium | reverse complement strand
CTGTCTGGATACGCAGTTATTGAGGTTGCCAGATCTGAAGTTAAGCTAAGTTTCTATAAATTTAGGGCTGGACTGATCTCTGGACGGTTAGATACTCCTGACATTGTGATTGACAAGTCATTCGCTACCGCGTAATTCCAGATAATAAAACAAAGCTATCTCGATACGCACAAACGATTTCTCGAGCTTGATTTGAAATACCTTGCTCAACAAGCCGCACAGGAAACAGGTGATGACAACTCTTTCTTAGTTGAAAGTCTGCTATATCCTAATGTTGATCCTCTTGATGTGAAATTGCAAGGGTTTTGTGGTTCATCCCCACTTTTGGTGCAAATGATTGCATAATGCTTCATGTTGCCACAAATATTGTTAGAGACAGCTTTCCAAGACTTTTCGTTAGAAATTACGGCTATCAATAGTCAAGTTGACCCTAAGCTGCTCATTCTCGAGGCAAAATCAACTTGTAAAAACGGTATTTGTCCAAAATGTGGTCAGGTCTCCTCGAGAATCCATAGTCATTACACACGCTGGTTAATGGATTTACCTGTTTGTGGTCAACGCTTGCAAATCTTGCTGTTAGTTAAGAAATTTAGGTGTCAACTAAGCACTTGTTCTTGTAAAGTTTTTTGTGAAAGACTCGAATCATTCACATCGTTGTACAGTAGAAACAGTAACCGTTGCCAGCAAGTCCTTGAAAAAACCACGCTATTGCTGGGTGGCTTGATGACTCAAAGAATCTTGGAACTCGAGGGATTAGTTAAAAGTGATTCGAGCTTACTGCGTTTAATCCGAAAATTACCATGTCAACACAAAGTAAGTTGTGAATTACGACGAATTGGGATTGATGATTTCGCTCTGAAAAAAGGACGAGAATACGCCACAGTCATTATTGACCTCGAGCAAGGCAAAGCAATTGAACTGCTACCGAATCGCAATGCTGATACTGTGGCTGCTTGGTTAAAAGAGCATCCAAGTATCGAATTGGTCACTCGAGACCGTAGTCGAGAGTATGGTCTGGCAATCACCACTGGAGCGCCACAGGCGGTGCAGGTCTTAGATCGGTGGCACTTCCTGAAGAACTTACGCGAGGCGCTTGAACGAGAGTTACAACGTCATCACAAGGAAATAGCTGTTGCAGTACAAGTCAAAGGTCAAATTGCTGCCTTAACATTGCATTCAACGACTCACGAACAATCTAGTATTCTGGCTACAGAGCGCCGAAAAGACCTTTACCAAGCAATTTATACTTTGCATAAGGCAGGTATGACCAATAAGCAAATTCAAATTCAGACAGAAGTCTGTGAACACACTGTCAGGCGAGCAGTTCGATACCAAGGGGTTGTTGAACGACGATACAATGCCCGTCCAGCAAGTATTCTGAGTGAGTTTATGGTTTTCTTACAGCAGCAGTGGGATGCTGGTTTTCACAACGCCAGTCAGCTTTTTCGTGAAATCAAAAAGCAAGGTTTTACAGGTTCACAACGCCAAGTTCTCCTCTGGGCGCAAGAACGACGAACTACTCCAGCTAAGACGACTCCCAAGATTTTTCGTGATTCAGCCATTCGTAATGCTACGCTGCAAACAACTGGTCTGCCAGTCATGCGATTAACGAGCCGAGCAACGTCTTGGATACTGTTTCATGACCCACAAAACTTGGATGCTGATGAAACCAGTTTACTCGAGCAGCTAAAAACACAGCCTATTTTGAATCAAGCACAACAGTACGTTCAGGAATTCAAAGCATTCGTAACCCAAAAGCAACCCTCAAAGTTTGTTGATTGGCTCAATCGGCTTGGTCAGAGTAAATTGACTGACTTAAAAGCATTCGGGAAAGCTCTCGAGCAAGAAGGGAAGCCTTTTTTGGCGGCGCTTGAACTGCCTTGGAGTAATGGTCCAACCGAGGGGGTGGTCAACAAAATTAAGTTTATTAAACGACAAGGCTATGGTCGAGCTTCTTTTGATTTATTGCGTTTACGTGTGCTGAACAGTTGAATCTTGTTGCACCAAAAGTGGGGATGAACCACAAAAGTCTAGCAGGTTCATTAGCCCATATTCTTAAAGATGCACAACTCGAGTTAGAGCAATTTCTCGAACTGCTTTGAAGCGCCAAAGTGAATTGGCGCTTCCCTTGTCCCTAATGAATATCTATCCCTTTTTCGCTGCGATAACGCTGCATTGCCGCCCAATCGGTGGTGACTTCGGGCAGGTTGGTACTGATTTCACGCCATGTAATGCTCTCGCGCCCGCTTGGACGTTCGACCATGGTGATGCAGTTTTCGACTGGGCAGACATTGGCACACAAGGCACAACCAACACAATCGGCTTCGCGTACCACAGGCTGAGGGCGGTTGGCAGTAGCGGCTAATTTGCCGTTGTCACGAATGTCATAAGCATAAGGTTGGACTTGTAACCCGTCGCTCGAGTACAAGTCTATGCACTGATGGGCAGTGTCGTTACACGCCACATAACACAAATTGCAGTTGATACAGGTTTCTGGGTTGATGGCTGCCACAGCGCGGTACGACAAATCAAAGTCCTGAAATTGCGAAATGCGTGGCAGACTCGCGCCAATAATCTGATTGACACTCGAGTAGCCTTTTTCGTCCAGCCAATTGGAAAGCCCGTCGCAAAGGTCATCTATCAGGCGGTAGCCGTAGTGCATCACGGCAGTGCAAACTTGCAGCGAATGCGCCCCTAAAAGTAGGAATTCCGCCGCGTCTTTCCATGTGCTAATCCCACCCATGCCACTGATTTTGGTGTTTGCATCTTTTAGTTCTTGCAAAGTTGCGATTGATGAAAGCATATTTAAGGCAATCGGTTTGACCGCAGGACCCGCATAACCACCATGTCCACCTTTTCCACCGACATTGGGGGTAATCGCAAAAGAATCCAAATCCACGCCAATGATGCTGTTAATCGTGTTAATCAGACTGACGGCGGGCGCACCACCTTTAACGGCGGCTCGAGCCGGATAATTAATATCGGTGATGTTTGGGGTGAGCTTAATAATAATCGGGATTTTAGATATTCCTGTCGTCCATTCAGAAATCTGTTCAATCAAATCTGGATTCTGCCCGACAGCACTGCCCATACCACGTTCGGACATGCCATGCGGACAACCACAATTGATTTCGATGCCATCCGCGCCCGTATCTTCGATGCGCCGCACAATATCCACCCAAGCCTGCTGTTGACACTCGACCATTGCCGAGACAATCACTGCACGGTCTGCCCAATGT
>JANNEE010000015.1:0-12607 GCA_031388325.1 Deinococcales bacterium | reverse complement strand
ACTAGGGCTACGGTTTTTCTCGAGAGGTCAAAGTGATGGAATCTCGAGTCATAAATCCATGCTAAAAGCGGTGCGACAATGCTGGTTTATTTCTTGGTTTAAGTGTTTTCTTCACACATCCCCATTCGCAAAATGTGCTAGACTTTCTTTGCTAGGATACGCCCCCAAGACAGCGCAAGCTGAATCGTTCTAGTGTCCGCCTTTTAAGGTTTCTAGCGAGGACTGGAATACCCAAGAGACTCGGGAAAGTAGTAAAAAGCCCATTTGCATGGGCTTTTATTTTTGTACTCGGAATGGTTTGTTGTGCCACACATTAAACAATATCGTTGCAAAGCGAATTTTGTTGCGTTTTGGACGTAAGGCAATTCTAGCTGGGTCTCCAGGGAAAGCGCTGTTGACTTACTTGAACGTCTCGAGGTGTTTTTGCAAAAAAACCAAACTGGCTCGAGCCACAGCAATGCGGTGGGTCCTGAAACTATGGTCTGTGGGTAAATTTAAGACTTTGGGCTTTTTTGGTAGAAGTGCCACCAAGGGCTTTTGGGCGTAATCAATCGTACAAGAAGCAATCGCATCCTGTTCTGCCCCAAAGAGCATCAAAGGCATTTCAAGGTCTGGGGCTAGATACTCGAGATTCCATATTTTTTGGTGTTCAATCAGTTCATCGGTTAGTTCTTCGGCATCGGCATTTAGGGGCGTGATGGTTTTAATGCACCATTCTAGCCACACGGCTCGAGCTTCTGGGCTGCTTAAAGTCTGGGCATACTTGCCAAAATTGGCTGGGGCAATGGCAATGGTTGAAACATGGGTTTTGGCGGCGGTAGCAAGCGCAATCCATCCGCCCATGCTGTGACCCAATATGGCAATATGGCTCGAGTCTATATCTTTGTGGTTTTGTAGCCAAGATAAAGCGGTTTGGGCATCCTCGAGGGCGTTTTGGAAAGTAAATACTCCTGAACTTCCCCAAGCACCACGATAATGAATCACCAAGGTATGAAAACCTGCTCGGCGGTAAACATGCGCCAAATCAAAATTGCGTTCCCAACCCGGAAAGCCATGCAGCAACAAAACGGCTGGACGTGGGTGTGAGCCGCCCGCGTGGTGCAAAAGCGCATTCATTTGTCCAATGCGAATGTTTTGGTTGCTTGGTGGATGGAGCGAATCCACATGCGGGTCTTCGGAGATTGGGTCAAACATGAAGTATTATAAACCTTGTAGGGCGTTGATTTGGTCTGTTCGGTCTGTAAGCCACATGACCAAAAAGTTAAATCCGACTAATTCACTCCAGTTTCTTGTGCTTGACGTGGTAAAAACAATCTGGTACAACCTAGTTACTTAGAGTTGCAAATGCACTCTTTCACCCCAAGGAGGAAACAAAAATGGCTCATATCATTGCCCAACCCTGCATCGGAACAAAAGACAGTGCCTGCGTCGAAGTTTGCCCAGTCGAGTGTATCTACGAAGGCGACGACCAATTCTACATTCACCCAGACGAGTGTATTGACTGCGGCGCTTGCGTCCCAGCTTGCCCTGTCAGCGCGATTTTCCCAGAAGAAGACCTGCCCAGCGAATGGGAGAGCTTTACCGCTAAGAACCGTACCCACTTCGGACTTTAAGATTTTTCAAGATGCGCTCCGCTTTTACGGCGGAGCGTTTTATTTTGGCTGCTCGAGATTCCAACCCAAACCCGCATAAATTCTTTCTCGAGACCAGCCAATTAAAACTTCTAGCTGAAGCAGTAATTCTTCACACTTTGGGTCTTCTGGCTCGAGTTGACGCAGTTTAAGCCAGAGTGCATTGCGTGTTTTTAGGAAATCAGGGGACATGCTTAGAGTCTATGTCACTTTTGATGGATGCACCCCGATAAACAAACTGCTTCAATATACGGCATGATAAAGACCATGAACCAAGGGTACTTCGCGCCAATCCTGAATCTCTCGAGTTATAAGCATTTGCTGTATTTTGTCTCGAGTTGGTTGGTGCTGGCTTTTCTTTGGTTTGGCTTAAGTCTTATTTTTAGATTTCCCGTGCTTCCCGAAAACTTTGTGGGTGGTCAGGGCAGCACAATTGGTGTTTTTAAGGAATTCCGAACCATTCCACAAGCCTCGGTTCAACTTACGTTTTGGCTTAGTTTTCTTGGAATCATTGCTTTTTTTCTAGCAATGCCATTGTATGCGTGGCTTGGATTGCGCTTACTGGATTTTGAACGATGGCGAGTTGGGCTGCTGCTCGAGGCACAAATCAAAGCCCCATTGCGAGTTCGGCATACTAAATTTGTCGTCTGGATGAGTCAAGAAGTGCTGAATTTGAAAACTTTTCAAGGGTTTACGTATCTTTTCTTGCAGTCTATTTTTGGTGTAGGAAATTTTATTTTACTTGGTGCAATGCTCTACATCACGGGCTTATCCTTGTTTGCCCCAATCATTGCCACATGGCAACCCGCCGCCAGTGCTTTTTCTTACTGGCGCGATAGCATCCTCTGGACAGGTTCAGAAGGCTTAAAATTCACGGCGCTCAGCAGTGCTGTGGCATTCTTGGCTGGGATTCCAATGCTGAATTTAACCTTGCAGTTCAGTAATTTCTTAGCTCGGGTTTGGCGTATTGCTGCAGAAAATGCACTCTCGAGTGACACAGGTTCGCAACGTAGTCTACAAGCCTTAGAAACAGCCAGTAAAAGTGTTCTCGAGGAAAGTACCGACAAGGCAATCACCACCATTCTTCAAGAAGGTCTGAACGCCTCGAGTGCCAGTGGTGCGAGCATTGGTGAAACACGAATCAACCTCGAACCCAGCGACTTTGATAATCCAAAAAATGTGGTGCTGCGTGTTCCACTCGAGCAGAATGCAGAATTGTTAGCGCTGTACAAAAACACACCGCCCAATGCTCGAGACACCAGCCTTTGGAAGGCACTTGGAATTCATGCCAGCACCGCTCTGAAACTGCAAAACTTGCTGACTCGAGAACGCGCCACCGCCAGCGAACAAGAACGCGCTCGAATTGCGAGGGAACTTCACGACAGTGTTGCCCAAGCCTTGTATGGCATTGCCCTTGGGACACGCAGCGCTTTAGAGCAACTCGAGACCAACCCAGAAAATGCCAAAAAATCACTCGAGTACGCCATAGACCTTGCCGATGGTGGCACATCTGAAATGAAGACCCTGCTTTTTGCCCTGCGCCCAGATGCACTCGAGGAAGGCGGCTTAGCGGCTGCCCTACAAAAACTCGGTGAGATGCTACTGGCTCGGTACAAATTAAGTGCAATTGTGACCGCGCCACTCGAGCCAGATGTAACGCTCGAGGTCAAAGGCGCACTTTACCGCATTGCCCAAGAAGCAGTCCACAACACAGTCAAGCACGCCAAAGCCAAAGAAGTGCGGATTCGTCTCGAGATGGGAATTCTCGAGATTACAGATAATGGGCATGGTTTTGATTTGGCGGCGGCTCGAGCCGGAGCGCTGGGTATTAAAAGTATGCGAGAACGTGCCGAGGGAATTGGTGCGGTTCTAGGAATTGAATCGGGCAGTGCTGGCACAAAAATTTTGGTCAATTTTGGAGGTGCGAAATGAATGGGTTAGCTCGAGTTGGAATCAGTCTGCTTTTGCTTGGTGCGTGTGCGGTGGCAATGCGGTTTACGATGGTGAAAATGCCCTACCCTAAATTGTATACGAGTGAGACAAGATTAGGTGTATCTCCCAAGGACAAAATACAACTTCGTTTTGAAGCATACGATATGCAAGGAGATATTGAATTTAGTCAACGGTATGCTCGAGGTTTAAGGTCTTCACTGCTTTCTAATAGACTAAATATTGGCACTGTAAATTTAGAAGGTAATACAATAAATGGTCATTATGTTCACCGTTTCAACATCCAAACCCATCCTTCTGGAAATGAGTATCAATACTTGTTTGGAAAACCAAAATTAGATGGATTGCTGTTGACACAATTACCTCCCGAAATACCAATTGACATCAATGCGTATGCTTTTGCACCAAAAATGAATTTGAATTTTCGTGGTTTACAAATATCAAAATTTGACTTAAATCCCGACCTCCAATCCCCACTACCTATTGCCTTAGACGTTTTTGCACCAAATCAAAATTTTGAAGGACAAGTTATTCTTCGCACAAAAAACAGTCCAGTAGAACTAAAAATTCCGCAAGGCTGCTTTGGTACAATCGGGCTAGTAGCCGAAGGTACTTCCAATATTGAACTTTTGATTGAAAAACAGGTGCGTTCAACAATTATCATTTATAAATCAGAACCAATTGAAAAAATTTCTGGGCTTTGGGAAGATGTAGAAATTTCAGAATCCTTAAAAAACCAGAAGACTTTGAAGTTCGTTGGTATAAACTATACTGCGAATCCTCTAAAATCAGTGAAGCCCCTGAGCGATCTTTATGCTACCCGTGAACCAAGTACAGATTGCACAATTCGTATTTTTTTTGATTCAGGTCAAGGCAAATTAGCTATTCGGGAAGTTGCACAATTATGACTCGAGTCCTCCTTGTGGATGACCACGCCGTCGTCCGCCAAGGCTTGCAGCTTTACCTATCTGCTGACCCGAACATCATTATTGTTGGAGAAGCCGAAAATGGCTTAGAAGCCCTCGAGCAAGTCGCACTGCTCGAGCCTGATGTGGTCGTGATGGATATTCTCATGCCTGTGCTGGATGGCATTAGCGCTACTCGAGAAATCCGTGCAAAATTCCCAAATACCGAAGTGCTGGCGCTGACCAGTTCACTCGAGGAACACAAAGTCAATGGGGCAATTCAAGCTGGGGCAATTGGCTACTTAATTAAGGATGCCAAAGCTGCCGACATCCGCGAAGCAATTCATGCGGCGGCTCGCGGCGAAGTGCGCTTATCGCCAATGGCAAAAGAAAAACTATTGCGTGATTACCGTGCGCCGGATATGCGCGAACATTTAACCGCAAGGGAAATTCTGACGCTACAACTTTTGGCTCGAGGGCAGAGCAACTTAGATATGGCAAAAGAGCTTGGGGTCAACGAAAGCACCGTCAAAACCCATGTCTCGAGGTTGTTATCTAAACTCGGGTTGTCCTCGAGAACCCAAGCGGCGTTGTTTGCGCTAAAAGCTGGTTTAGCAAGTCTTACGTGAGTTGTGATTGACTGCCAAAGTGATGTATGACTGCCAAAGAGATGTATGTATGACTGCCAAAAAGTAGCATACACTGTCCTGACAATTTCGTGTGTGTGCTATTCCTCAGACAAGTAAAATCTAAAGGGTTAAACTAAAAAGCACCAAAGGCAATCAGCACTTCAATTCTACCGCTTTTGGTATAAGGAGGCGTTATGAACGTCTACAAATTGGTCGGACGCAATCTCGAAGTCACCGATGCCATCCGTGAACATGTGCAGCAACGCTTAAGTAAACTCGAGCGTTTTAGTAAGCATATTGTGGATGCCAAAGTGGTCTTAAGTGTTAAAAATGATGGTCGGGCGGATGCGCCGCATCGGGTCGAAATGCAGCTAAATGTGCCGCATGGGGTGATTCGAGCCGAGGAAGCTGGCACCGATATGTATGCCGTGATTGACACGGCAGTGCATCTCCTCGAGCGACAATTAAAGAAATTCCAAACCAAATTGATTTCCAGAGAGCAACGAGCCGACCCTGTGCTAATGCCCGCTGTGACCGACGATACCGATGAATTCATACCAGAGATTGTGCGGAATAAGCGTTTTGAGGTTCGTCCGATGAGTCCCGAGGACGCGGTGGTGCAGATGGAAGCCTTAGGGCATGACTTTTATATGTTCGAGAATGCCAAGACCGAACGGGTTAATGTGGTCTATAAGCGGCGTGATGGAAATTATGGTTTGCTCGAGCCGCATCAGTAAGAATAACTACACTTCCTATGTGTTCTGTGCGGCTAGAAGATTGTGCTAAACGTGTGCAGAACACATAGGAAACGTTTCCAAATTGTAGTCTGGCTCATTGCTGTGTCTGTTTATAAGTCCTAAAATTCGCAATATGGAGATTCCCCTTTTTCCGGTTGGTGAAATCGTGCTGCTGCCGGGCATGGCGCTCCCCTTGCACGTCTTTGAACCGCGTTATCGTGAATTGCTGGGGCGAATCCGTCATACCAGGGAACCGTTCGGTATTCCTTGTGTGCTGCCTGTCAATACTCCTGCTGGGATGGGAGGTGCAACCCGTCAACCCGAAGCCCGAATTGCTCGAGTGGCAACCTTGGCGCATCTGGTCGAAGTGGATTACAACCCCGATGGCAGTGCTAACATTTTGGTGGTTGGTGGTGAACGCTTCAAAATTTTAAGTATTGACAACCACAAATACCCGTACTCTTGTGCCGAAGCACAACTCGACCCGTTTGAGCCAAGTAACCCTCAGTGGACCAAAGCCTTGGCGCGAGATGTGCTAGAAAAATTCTTAATCCGAATGCAAACCAAGTTCGGTGATGTCTCGAGCGAAATCCCCGAAGACATGCTCCTCAAAGCCTCTTTTGTGGCTGCCAATTTACGTTTAAGTGGTATAGATGGTCAGCGTGTTCTGGAAGCCAAGAGCTTATTTGAACGCTTCGAGATTCTCTCCGAGTTTGTGGGCGTGCAGAAACGAATGCTCAATTAACAGATGTTCATTACTGTTTCTAGCGAATTTCGCCACAGCATTGTTGTTAAAAACAGCGAATTTCTTGGCTTTGTTGCACCTAGCCCGACACTCGAGGTGGCGCTTGGGTGGCTCGAGGGTGTTCGTGGACGTTATCCAGATGCCAGCCATGTCTGTTGGGCATACAAAATTGGCGTACAGTATCGTTTTTCCGATGACGGTGAACCAAGTGGCACGGCTGGCACACCAATCTTTAGGGTTCTCGAGTCCAGTGGTTTGGATTTTCTAACTGTGGCGGTGGTGCGTTTTTATGGGGGTACGAACCTTGGTGCGGGTGGTTTGGCTCGGGCTTATGGTGGGGTTGTAGCGGAGTTGCTGCGCTTAGCGGTCAAAATCGAAGTACATCCTCGAGTGGGAGTTCTTATTTGTGTGCCGTTTGAATTCATCAGTGTGCTGCATCGGTTACTCGAGCCACTAGATGTGCTTCAGCGCTTAGATGGGTTTACCGAGGCTGGTCTCGAGGTCTGCTTTTTTGGTTTGGAGTCCGAAGTGATAGAGCTTAAAGCGTTGCTGCAAAATGCCACACGAGGACAAGGAAAACTCGAGTACAATACAGGCTAGATGATTGAGTTAAAACAAAACCGTGATCGCCGTGTCAGAAATTTTCATCCATGGATTTTTAAGGACGATATTGCCAGCGTTAGTGGCGAACATGTGGCAGGTGCGTTGCTCGAGGTGCGTGATGCCAATGGTGCGTTTGTTGGACAGGCTTTTTACAATGCCAAAGCCAGTATTCCTGGGCGGGTCATCAGTTTAGCGAGGGGCAAAATAGACACGGATTTTTACCGTAAAGTTATTCGTTTAGCACTTGGTAAACGCCAATTGTTGGGGACAACCAATGCAATGCGAATTTTGAATGCCGAAGCCGATGGCATTCCTGGTTTAATCGTCGATAAATTCGATGATGTGCTGGCAGTCCAGATTCGTAATGCGGGTCTCGAATTGCACCGTGATTTTATTATCAAAGCGTTAAAAGAAGAATGTGCCACCAGCAGTGCTTTTGAACGCTCGGACACTTCAGAGCGCAATAAGGAAGGCTTGCAACCACAGGTCGGTATTTTGTGGGGTGATGTTCCCGAGATAGTGCGTTTTAGCGAAGATCAGATTCAATTTGAATTTAAGCCTTTTGAGGCGCAAAAGACTGGATTTTATCTCGACCAGCGCGATAATCGGCGGCGACTGGCAAGCATGGTTGACTCGGGCAGCCGCGTGCTAGATTGCTATTCGTACACGGGTGGTTTTAGTTTGTACGCCGCCAAGGCTGGGGCAACTGCTTTAGCCGTGGATAAGGACGCGATTGCCCTGCAAGCCTTGGAGCGTTCGGCGCAAAAAAACGGTGTAGAGAAACGCATTTCGGTACGGCTCGGCGATGCTTTGGAGGTACTTGACCAGCTTGTTCTCGAGAAGAAACGTTTTACCCATGCGATTATTGACCCGCCAACCTTAGCCAAACGCAAAGAAGAAGTCTTAGCAGCTAAACGTATTTTTACCATTGCCAGCAAAAACGTTCTGCGGATGCTTGAACCAAATGGAATTTTGTTGGTCAGTACCTGTGCCTTTCATATCAAAACCGATGATTTGCTCGAGGCTTGTCGGATGGCGGGTTCGGATGCAGGGCGTAAACTCGAGGTTTTGGATGTCACCTACCAACCCGCCGACCATCCTTGGGTCTTGCAGATTCCAGAATCCTTGTACTTAAAGTCCTTAATTCTCCGGGCAGATTAAGGACTTTTACCTGAACCAGCCTTCGTCAAAGATAAAATCTAAGCGGAAGTATACCCCCGGACTGGTGCTACCTGTAAATCCATAGGCTGCTCGAGTCACACATCAGTACGCTGCTCGAGGGCGGCGGCAATAAAGGCTTTGAATGGTGGCGAGACCCGCATCGGACGGGACTTAAATTCTGGGTGGGCTTGTAAGGCAATAAAAAACGGGTGGTTTGGTAGTTCGATGGCTTCGACCAAGCCAGCCCCTCGGCTTTGTTTACCCGGTGTGACGGCACTAACAATTAAGCCAGCCTTAACAAGTTGCGGCACATAATCTGGGTTGACTTCATACCTGTGCCGATGCCGCTCGAGAACTGTGCCAGCCGTGCCGTAAACCTTCTCGAGTTGCGTGCCAGCTTGAATAATCATTTCCCAGTCACCAAGCCGCATTGTCCCACCTAAGCCGACGGTCTCGAGTTGTTCGGGCATTAAGCCAATCACAGGGTTTTTGCTGTACTGGTCAAATTCAGTGCTGTTCGCCCCTTCTAGCCCAGCCACATGTCTAGCAAATTCGATGACTGCAATTTGTAAGCCCAAGCAAATGCCAAAATACGGTTTTTGATGGGTGCGGGCGTATTTGGCAGCTCGAATTTTTCCTTCGATACCACGCATTCCAAAGCCGGGTCCGACCAGAATGCCGTCCAGAGACTCGAGGGCGGCTTTGGCATCTTCATCGGTTTTTAAGTCCTCGGCATTGACCCAATGAATATTGACCCGAGTATCGTTGGCAATTCCAGCGTGACGCAACCCCTCGAGAATCGAGAGGTAACTATCGCCCATTGCCACATATTTACCAACAAAACCAAGGTTGACTTCAAAAGTCGGGTGCTTTAATTTTTTGACTGCATCGTGCCAAAAACCAAGGCTTGGTGGGATGGACTCTAGTTTTAAGCGCTTTTCGATTTCACGCCCTAAGCCTTGTTCTTCAAAAGCCAGTGGCACTTCGTACAAGTATTCGACGTTGTAACTCGAGAAGACCCGTTCTGGTTCAACACTGGTAAAAAGCGCAATTTTGCGTCGTAATTCGTCGCCTAGGGCGGTACTCGAGCGCACGACAATAAAATCTGGTGAAATACCAGTGCTGCGAAGTTGTGCCACACTGTGTTGGGTTGGTTTGGTTTTGATTTCACCAGTGCTGACTTCTGGGGCTAAAGTGACGTGCAAATAGGCGGTATTTTCGTAAGCCTCATCAAAACGCATGGTGCGAATCGCCTCGAGAAATGGCAAAGATTCTATATCGCCAACCGTCCCGCCAACTTCGATAACCGTAATATCAGCGTTGGCAGCTTGGGCTACAGCGCGGATACGATTTTTAATCTCATCGGTGATGTGTGGAATGACTTGGACTGTTTGGCTTAAATACTCGCCTTTGCGTTCACGTTCAATCACAATTTTATAGACTTGCCCAGTGGTAATGTTGCTGCTACGGTTGGTGTCTATGTCTAAAAAGCGTTCGTAGTTGCCAAGGTCAAGGTCGGTTTCTGCGCCGTCGCCCGTCACAAAAACTTCGCCATGTTCGTAGGGTCGCATTGTGCCAGCATCTAAATTGATGTACGGGTCTATTTTAACGGCAGTAACTTTATGCCCTCTGGCGCGTAAAATTGCGCCAAGACTGCTGGCGGTAATGCCTTTACCCAGACTCGAGACCACGCCACCTGTCACAAAAATATATTTCATAAATACTCCTTAACTTTTAACTTGCAAATGTAATTCCCCGAAAATAACCAAAGTTTTTCTCGAGTGACTCAAAGAAGGCTCGAGCCAAACCGCAAAAAGACATAAAAAAACCCGAGGGGTTTTCACCTCACGGGATTCAAGTCTACGCCTTTTATAAGCCAACTGCAACTTATTTGAGGTATGGCTTCATCCGCTCGAGTAAGGTTTTGACACCCTCTGCACCAATTTTAACCATCTCAAAAAACTGCTCTGGCTCGATGCTTTCGCCTTCAGAGCCACCCTGAACCTCAACAATTTTTCCTGTGCTGGTGGCAATAACGTTGATGTCGGCTTGGGCATTAGAATCTTCGATATAATCTAAATCTAAACGAATCTCGCCATCCACTAAACCAACGCTGACCGCCCCAACTTCGGCTCGAAGCGCCCAATCATCCAAAGTTCCGGCTCTGGTCATGCGGTTACAAAGGTCGTGTAGGGCAGCATAACCAGCCAGTACACTGGTGACTCGAGTGCCACCGTCGGCTTGAAGCACATCGCAATCTATAACAAGGGTTTTATTCTTAAATAAATCTAAATCCACGGTTGCCCGAAAAACCCTGCCGAGCAAACGCTGAATTTCTTGGGTGCGCCCACCTACTTTTTGGCGTTCACGCTGGGTACGGTCATGGGTGGCTCGAGGCAGTAAGCTATACTCTGCCATTAGCCAACCAGTCGGTGGCAATTTTTTGCCGTTGGCATCGCGGCGTTCCATAATGTGACGCGGCACATTGTGTTCTAGGGTAACTGTACAAAGCACATGAGTCTTGCCCAATTTCACAAGGCTCGAGCCTTCGGCATAAGGGTTGGCATGGGTTTTGACTTCTAAAGTACGCAAGTCTAAGTTATGGCGATTTTGACGCAGTGGCATGGGTTTCCTTTATTTGGGCTATGGGCTTTAGGTTATGAATCGCCGCTAACAGTGATTCTATCTCGAGATGGTGCGTTTCGCCGTCTACTCCACCAATCACATTGGCGGTGTGCTGATAACTTTGCGGGTCGCCAGTGATAAAATGGGTAATCTGCCCAAAGGTTTCTTGGGTGGTGCTTAAATTGTACTTTTGTAATTCTTTTGCTACCACATTGGCGGTGGCATAAGCGCTATCTACCACTTGAATGGTATCACCAAGGTAGGTAGCAATCGCATTTTTAAGGACTGGATAATGGGTACAGCCTAGAATCAAGGCATCTAAATTTTTTGGGCGTTGTTGCAAATAAAATTCAATTAAAAGCTGTGCCTCTTTTTGATCGGCAAGTCCTTCTTCGACCAAAGGCGCAAGCATCGGGCAACTCTGCGCCCAAACATCATGCCCCCGTGCCTCGAGCCGAGTTTGGTATGCACCACTGGCAATTGTGCCTCGGGTCGCCAACACCCCAACCACACCACCATTACTGGCAGCACTGGCAGCCAACACCCCCGGGTCTATGACCCCAATGATTGGCACGAAGGCGGTAGTTGAATCAATACAGGTACTGGCAGTATTGCAAGCCACAACCACCATCTTTGCGCCACAAGACTCGAGAAAAGCCGCATTCTGACGCGCAAAACCAGCTATCATGGCTTTTGGTTTACGTCCATAAGGAAAACGGGCGGTGTCGGCTAAGTAGACAAAATCCTCAAAAGGCAGCAATTCACGCATGGCACGCAGGACGGTCAGACCGCCTACCCCAGAATCAAAGACACCTATCGGACTTTTCACGGCGTGAATTCTATTACACAACATGAGAGAATACCCAGATATGAAACTCGAGCCTGAATTCCGAAGTAAAGTCTTAGGGTTAGTCCAGCAAATCCCACACGGCAAGGTCAGCACCTACGGCGCTCTGGCATTGATGGCGGGATACCCAAAACGCGCTCGGCAGGTTGGGCATTTGCTGCGTGGCATTGGCGAAGAAACCGCCCAAGATATTGCGTGGCACAGGGTCATCAACTCGAGCGGCAGACTGTCTACTTATAAAGTCGGGACTGGCGACCTACAGAGGGTACTGCTCGAATCCGAAGGGATCGTTTTTTCAAAAACAGGCAGACTCGAGCTAAAACGCCTTTGGTGGTGGGTGGACAACTGATTTTAAGCTCAGTTTGAAACTTTTCGGTTTGGCTTAAAATTATTGTAGGCTAATGACCTCGTGATGCCAGAACGTATTCGCTGCGAAATAACTGGGTTAGAGCTTGGTCTTGAACTCGAGGATGCCAGTCGTTATGCCGAAACCATTGCGGGACAGCTTGAAATGGTCTGCGATGCGCTTGAAGCGATTGGTTTAACGCGCCGCGCCGAACTGATGCGGCGTTGGTTAGCGCGTTGGTTACGGGTGGTAGACCTACTTTTTGAGGAACGTTTAGCCCAACAAAGTTGGTTGGTACTGCCTGAACAGTCTCGAGAAAAAAATTAACTCAGGCGCTTGCGCCATTCGATGGTGGCTGGGCTGCGAATAAAGCCGAGTTTTTCGTTAAGCCGCAAAATTGGGGTATTATTGCTGGCGTTAAAACTGGT
>JANNEE010000002.1:0-1920 GCA_031388325.1 Deinococcales bacterium | reverse complement strand
CGCCCGTCGACGCCGACGAAGCACCGTTGATCAACCGCAACCATTGCCGCCTGAACATCTGCAAGAAACTCAATTCCAAGCGGTACTCGAGGGGGCAATACTGGCTGCCAGTGTCGGGGCATTACTCGAGGAAGTTCGCAGTGAAAACAAACTTAGTCTGCGTGAAACTGCTCGGCGGGTAGGCATGAAGCACTCGCAGTTGTTACAAGTGCAGAATAATCCCAACGGCACAATGGAACTGCGAAGTTTAGCCAGAATTGCCAAAGGATTAGGCTACAACCTGCATTTGGCTTTTGTGCCAAAAAGCAAGAAAGAAAAACGAAAGACCATAGAAACCCAAATTGGTTCGTGAATTACAGCCACTCCTCGAGACGCGAAATCAGTTTTTCCACTTTGCGGATATCGTTGTACCCAATATGGTTAATCAAACGACGTATTAAACTTCGGGTGGGCGTTTTTGATGGTCTCGAGAAGTCAATCAGACTCTTGTGTTTTACACTTTTTGGTCAAGACATCATTTCAGTGCAATAAAAATTCCTGAGTTATGATTTCATTGGCTTCTAAGACAGCTTCTTTACTGACTCGCCCTGCATAACCTTGGACAATACTCTCGAGTGTTTCGCCGTTAGCGAGTCGTGCTAATGTGCCTGTAATTTCGATTCGGGTGTACTTAAATGTGGGTCTGCCACCGCAAACACCAACAGCCTGCACCACAAAATCCCCAAGTTGACGATATAAATAGGGTTCACCTGCCACAAGTTCTGACCGTAAGTCCGAAATGGTATTAAAGTAGCGCTTTGCTTGAGAAAGTACAAGTCGAAGGCTCTTCTCGAGATGAGCAATCAATTTTTTGACTTTGAGGATATTATAAGAGTCTTGGGTTTATAATTGTCATGAATACAATGTTCAAGCCTTGGTTTTTATGCGATAATTATTAGACTGAATATAAACAAATGCTTGTTCGTATTCTTTGGTACAGCAATGAATTTCAAGACATGAAAGGCTTTCTAAAGTTACTTAGACCAAGTTCTATCTGGAGGATGTATGAAGAAATTTGCAATGCTCGCCGCCCTGCCCGCCGCACTACTGATGGCACAAGCCGCTCAACCCGCTCCTGTACGCGGAGGTAATTTGGTTGTCGCCATGAACGTCGAACCCGCCTTCCTAGACCCAAGCCAAGGCGCTGGCGCAGAAATTGTCCGAATGATGCACCAAAATGTTCTCGAGGGCTTGGTTGGACTTGCCGAAAATGGTCGGATTGCGCCGCAACTCGCCGCCACCATGCCAAGTGTCACCCCAGACCGTTTAACCTATACCTTTAAGCTGAAACGCAATGTCAAATTCCACGACGGCTCAGATTTTACTTCCGCCGATGTTAAAGTTAAATTTGATGTTGCCAGAGAAAAAGACTCTGGTCATACCAGCCCAACGTATTACCAAGACATCTCGAGTATTTCTACCCCAGACCCATTAACGGTTGTCTTTAAGATGAGCAAAGCCAACAACGAATTTTTGTACAATTTGGCTCGAGCCGAGAGTACGATTGAACCAAGCGAATTATTTGCCAATGCGGCTGGGCGCGAAAAACTCAAAACCAATCCAATGGGCACAGGACCATTCAAGCTCGGGGCTTGGAATCGTGGGGTCAATGTGCGCTTGGATCGTCATGCTTACCATGTGGCAAACTTGCCGTATTTAGACAATGTAACTTTTCGTTTTCTTGGCGATGACCAAAACGCCAAAATTGCGGGGCTGCGCTCGGGCGACATTGATGTGATTGGTTATAATGTTCCAGCCGAACAAGTCGAAAGCCTGAAAAAAGACTTTAATGTGCTGGTTGGTAGCTCGAGTGGTGAAATTACAGTTTCGATGAACAATAAGCGCAAACCCTTTGATGATATTCGGGTGCGTCGGGCGTTT
>JANNEE010000746.1:0-1514 GCA_031388325.1 Deinococcales bacterium | reverse complement strand
CAAGGCAAAGGACAACAAGCCACCCGCCAGCAGGGCTGTAGCAATGTTTGGCAAAATAATAAAACGAAACGTTTGCCAACCCGTTGCCCCAAGGTCGCTGCTCGCCTCGAGTTGACTGTGTGAAATTCGCCGAAAACGCGCCACCACATTGTTAAAAACCGTGACAATACAAAAGGTCGCATGTCCAATTACCATCGTTACTAAGCCCGGTTCGATGTTTGCCCGACGAATACTCGAGAGCAGCGCAATTCCCGTGACAATCCCCGGTAAGGCTATCGGCAAAATAAAGAGTAAAGTAATCCCTTCCTTGCCCCAGAAATTAGCCCGATACATCGCGGCGGCGACCATCGTTCCAAGCACCACTGCCAATAGAGTCGCCAAAAGTGCAGTCCGTACCGAAAGCCAAAGGGCTGCCCAAATATCGGCTCGAGCCGCCGCCACACCAAACCAGTGTAGGGTCAAACCCGGTGGCGGGAACGCATAGGTTTTATCATCGGTGGTAAAGGCGTACAAGACAATAATAAAAAGCGGAAAATGCAAAAATAAAACGCATAACCCAGCCGCAATTCGTAAACCCCAAGAAGCTCGAGTCATGGGGAAACCCTTGGCTTTGAGCTATGGGCTATGAGCTTTGAAGACTCATGACTATTACAGGGCATCAAAAGCTCCCAGTTTTTTGGCAAATGCCAAGTACAAACCAATAATCACGATAGGTACAAGACTAAAAGCGGCGGCTAAGGGGATGTTTCCGGCTGTGCCTTGTTGGGTGTAGACCATTTGCCCAATAAAAAAGCCGGGTGCGCCAACCACGCCAGGAATGATGTAATCGCCTAGGGTCAGGGAAAACGTAAAGATGCTTCCAGCCGCGATTCCGGGAACAGTCAGGGGGAGTAATATTTTCCAAAAAGTTTGATTGGGTTTTGCGCCAAGGTCAGATGAGGCTTGCAGTAAAGATTTGGGAACTCGTTCTAAACTGGCTTGAATCGGTAAAATCATGTAAGGCAACCAGACATAGACAAAGACCAAGAACATCCCTAGATAACTCGAGCTTAGGCTAAAACCGCCAATGATAGGCAGGGTTAAAATCCAGTCCAACACAAAACGAATGCCAAGGGTGTCAAAAAACCAACTGATGATGCCTTCTTTGGCAAGCAGCAATTTCCAAGCATAGACCCGCACCAAATAACTGCTCCAGAGCGGCAACAGTACCAGTAAAATCCAGAAGGCTTTGGAATTGCCTTTGGTGTGAAACGCCATAAAGTAAGCAATTGGAAAGGCAATTACAGCGCAAGCAACCGTTACCGCGATACTCATAAAAACGGTGCGCTGTACAATGTCTATGTTGCTGCTCGAGGTAAAAAGTTGTTGCAGGGTAGATAGGGTAGGTTGGTATTTGACTTGCCCAGTGAAATCATCGAGCGAGTAAAAACCGTAAATCAGTAAGTTGATTAGCGAACCGATATAAATAATCCCCATCCATAAAAGCGGTGGAATTAAGAGCAGTAACAACGCCA
>JANNEE010000691.1:0-1951 GCA_031388325.1 Deinococcales bacterium | reverse complement strand
GCCCAGTTCTCGAGATGCCAATTTGCTTGGCGTGGTTTTAGGGGCATTGGCAGGTATTGGGTACGGTTGGTACTTGGTGATGAGCGAAACCCAACGTCAAATCCCACCACTGGTTTTTACTGCCCACAGTGCCTTGGGCAGTGCCATCGGATTTGCGGTGCTTAACCTGATAGCGGGTACAACTCGAGTCCCCAATACCTTGCCGCTTTGGGGTTTGGTGGCGGCTATGGCAATTATTTCTACCCTGTTAGCCCTGCCGATGCTTTATGCTTCAATCGCTCGGATTGGGGCAGCAAAAGCCAGTCTAATCAGCACCCTCGAACCCGTTTATGCAGTTGTACTGGCATGGGCGTTCATTGGTGAAACCCCGCGTTTAGAAATGCTTTTTGGAGCAGCTCTGGTCTTAAGTGGCGCGGCTTTAGCCAGTCTTGGTTGACATGTTAGGCTGTTTAGATGATTGAATTAAACGGTCACACCTATCCAAGCGAAGTTCGCCGCAGCCAAGCGGTACAACTCGAGACCCAAGACACGCCGGCTGGCTCGAGTGAGTTTCCGGGCTTATCCGAAGAACTGGCATTGGGCAGACAAATTCTGGCGGGTGAAGTCATCGAAACAGGAGATTTTGCCAGTAGTCTCGAGTCTTTCAAAAGTGGGTTGTCTTCTGCCAATAACGAAGGCGAGGACTACGATGGCACACTGCCAGACCCTGCTGGACATGGTGTGCCAATCAGCCGACCCAGCAGTTACACACCACAACTTGAACTCGAGAACCAAGCCCTTAGCCCAAATGAAAAAAGTACCGCTTTGGCACTGCTGAACGAACAGCAAACCGATTTCCCAAATGCTCGGGTGCTGCGCTTTGTTCGCTATCTAGACGATTCACGGGTCGTTTTGGTCTTTACAGATGGCGCGGATGAATTACAATTACAACAGCAGTATTCATCATGAAACCTCATTTACTTGACCTTCACCCAGACCAGTACCCGCTAGATGGCTACCGCCAAAAGCAGTTGCTCGAGTGGGTTTTTGGGCAGGGCGTGGCATCTTTTACTGAAATGAGCAATATCCCGCAAGCCCTGCGCTTAGAACTCGAGACTGATTTTAGCCTGTCAGCGTTTTTGAAGGTCGAGAAATTTGTGTCCACCGACGGCAGCACCAAGTATTTGTATACGCTCTTAGATGGTAAACAAATGGAAGCGGTTTTAATGCCGTACCAAGACCGCGTGACCATTTGTGTTTCCACGATGGTTGGTTGTCCGGCTGGTTGTGCCTTTTGTGCCACGGGACGGATGGGTTTCGGACGTAATTTAACGGCTGGTGAAATCATTGAACAGGTGTTGTATGCGGCTAGAGATAACGGCTGGCAACCAAACGTCATTCGGAATTTGGTCTTTATGGGCATGGGCGAACCATTACTAAACTACGACCACACCTTGAATGCGGCTCGGATACTGCTGCACCCCAATGGTCTGGGCATGAGTCAACGCCGTGTGACCCTTTCTACCGTGGGTTTACCCAAGCAAATTATTAAACTGGCATCAGAAGACGTGGTGGTTAAACTGGCGATTTCGCTTCATGCCCCAGACGAAGAAACTCGCAAAAAGATTATTCCCACCGCTCATGCCCACACGATTAAAGACATTCTCGAGAGCGCCCGCGAGTACCAGCGCCGCAGTAAACGCCGTGTGACTTTTGAATACAGTATGTTAGCGGGGGTCAACGACCACCTCTGGCAAGCCGAATTACTCGCCGAGTCTTTGCGCGGCTTAATTTCCCATGTCAATTTAATCCCGATGAATGCTTGGGTTGGTTCTGGATTTGTATCTAGCAGCGAAACCCGTATCCAAGAGTTTTACAACACGCTTGAGCATCTAGGGATTCCAGTTTCGGTGCGGCGTTCTCGAGGGCGTGATGCTGGGGCGGCTTGTGGACAGTTGGCATTAAAACGCCC
>JANNEE010000651.1:0-2678 GCA_031388325.1 Deinococcales bacterium | reverse complement strand
GGGTCTAATTCATCAGCAAACCCTAAAAAGGAGTAAAAAAATGGAATATCGTCAATTGGGAAATTCTGGTTTAACCGTTTCGTTGGTCGGCATTGGTTGTAATAATTTTGGTGGTCGTGCCGATGCTGCTCAATCTCAAATCGTGATTAAAAAAGCCCTTGATTTAGGGATTACGCTTTTTGACACTGCCGATGTCTACGGTGGTAGAGGCGGCTCGGAAACCATTTTGGGCGATTACTTAGGGACTGAGCGTCAAAACATTGTGCTTGCCACCAAATTTGGCTGGGATATGTCCGAGACCGATAAAGGCGCTTCACGGCGGTACATCATGAAAGCCATTCACTCGAGCTTAAAACGCCTGAAAACCGATTATATAGACTTGTACCAACTGCATAAACCAGACCCTAAAACCCCAATCGCCGAAACGCTACGTGCCATGAATGACTTGGTAAAAGCGGGTACTGTGCGCTACATTGGCTGCTCGAACCTCAAATCTTGGCAAGTGGTTGAGGCTGTTTATACGGCAAAAGAACTTGGTCTCGAGGGTTTTATTTCTTGTCAAGACGAGTACAGTCTGGTACAACGCAATGCCGAAAGCGAACTGCTGCCAGCGATGAAAGCATACGGACTCGGCTTACTGCCCTATTTTCCGTTGGCGAGTGGTTTACTAAGCGGTAAGTATAAACAGGGTGCGCCAATGCCAGAAGGGGCGCGTCTGACCAAATCTCAGGGATTAGCCAACGAATACTTAACCGATAAGAACTGGGCAATTGTTGAAAAACTAACAGCGTTCTGTGCGGCTCATGACCACACCTTACTCGAGTTGGCGTTTTCTTGGTTGGCGGCTAACCCTGTGACCTCGAGCATTATTGCTGGGGCAACCAAACCAGAGCAACTCGAGCAGAATGTCGCGGCGGTTGGCTGGCAACTGACCAGCAGTGAACTTGCGGAGGTACAAAAAATCCTCAATGTGTAAAATGCCTCGGTTTGGTACTCGAGTACATCAGAAATTGGTAAACTAAGACTGTGTTACTCCGTTCGCTTTCAACCCTCAATTTCCGCAATCTCGAGGCTGGTAAACTCGAGTTTAAGGCGGGCATCACTGCCATTGTCGGCGGTAACGGCATGGGAAAATCGAATCTACTCGAGGCAATTTTTTTGGCTTTAACCGGTGTAGTTGAAGTTTCTAAGCTCGAGACAGTGGTGCTGCTCGGGGAAAAAGAGGCGTTTATTGGCGCGGAAGTCGAGCGTGATGATGGTGTCACCAAACTCGAGGTTGGCTTAGCCCCCGGTAAGAAACGCGCTAAAGTAGATGGGGTGACGGTGCGTGTGGCAGAACTTGCCCGTCATGCCAGTGCGGTGCTGATTCGCCCTGAAGATGCCGATTTGATTCATGGCAGCCCAAGTTTGCGCCGTGGATTTTTAGATGTTTTGGTCTCGAGAATTTCGCCGCGTTATGGGGCGCTCTTGCAGCAATACGAACGGGTAGTGCAGCAACGCAATGCGGTCTTAAAAGGTGATCGGGTCGAGGACTGGATGCTTGAAGTCTGGGATGAAAAACTGCTCGAGTACACCGATGAAATTATGCGTTTGCGTCGTCGGGCAATGAATCGGCTGACCCAAATTGCCAGAGAATCGCACACGGTTCTGGCAGGGAACAACAAGCTGCTTGAATTAAGACTGCTCGAGACAGCCCGTTTGGATGACTTAAAAACCCACTTAAAAGAAAAGCGCCGTGAAGAGATTGCTCGCGGCAGCACCGCCATTGGTCCGCACCGCGATGACCTCGAGATTCTGCTGGCGGGGACAAAAGCAGCTGATTATGCCTCTCGCGGCGAAGCCCGAACCATTGCCTTAGCAATGCGTCAAGCCGAATTTATGCTTTTAAGCGAGAAATTCAAAGAAGCGCCTGTTTTGCTGCTCGATGATTTCACGGCTGAACTCGACTCGAGCCGCCGTGATTATTTACTTGGTATGGCTGAGCTTGCTCCTCAAGCCATTGTGACCGGCACAGAAGCCGCTCCTCGAGCCATCAAGTCGTATCAGATTACCGATGGGAAACTGACGGTTTTATGAGGTTTCGAGTCTTGCAGCGTTCTCGGGTCGGTGGGATGCAGCAAATTACTGGGGTGCTTGACCGAGTGGTCGAGCGCAAAGGCTGGAAACGCAGTTTTGACAAGGCGCGGTTACTGGCGGCGTGGGATGACGCGGTTGGGCATCAATTGGCACGAACCACCAAAGCCATAGAATTTCGCAAAAATCGAGAATCCAAAGAAACAATTATGGTCATTCGGGTGCAGGACAACACCGCCGCCAGTTTTTTTAGTCTCAACACCCCGCTCTATCTCGAGAAACTGCGTCAAGTCTTGGGAACAGCCGCCCCAACCCAATTGCAATTTACCGTCGGCGCACTCGAGAAGGTCAGTAAAACCGTCAAGCACCGTGCAATTAAACTGACCCTAGCCGAACAAAAACGCATTGCCCAAAAGTTAGAAAACACACCAGAGAACCTTCGCAGCACCCTGCAAAACGTAGCCGAAGCCTTGGCTCGAGCGCGGCTAGAACGCCTCCGCAGTGGCTTTGTGCCGTGTCCGATTTGTGCCACCCTAACCGAGAAATCAGAGCCTTGCGCCCATTGTCGGATTACGCTGCGCTCGCCGCTTGCAACTCAGTGGCGT
>JANNEE010000644.1:0-1564 GCA_031388325.1 Deinococcales bacterium | reverse complement strand
GGGCTAATCCAGTTATGAATCAGACCGTTATTCGCACATTGTCGCCAATAATTTCAACAGCGTATTGCTCGAGGTCTGGCGAATTCTTTTTGGGAATCAGTGCCGCCGCCAATGCACCAATCCCCAATGGCGTGGATTTCTGCCAGTCCTTACCAAGCGCCCCGACCAAACAAGCCCCTGTTTTAGCATCAAATTGCGCCCCGTGGAAACCACAGGTAATTACGCTGTTCACAGCTTTGGCTGGCAGTGCCACGTTCAAATGCGAACACTTACTCGAGACGGCACTGACAGTATTTTCGCTTCGGTACAAGAAAATTTCTTTGCCACCAACCGAGCGCTTGCTGACTTGTAAATTCTCGAGTTCGGATAGTTTTAGTTCTAAAGTTTCAGGCATGACTTACCATACACGTTTTAACCAAGGAGTAACACTTTGAAACGCTTATCCCCACAACAGGTTTTTTTAATCCTGACCCTCGGCTCGAGTTTCTTGTTTGGACTGGTTTTCAGTACCAACATTTTGTATTACGCCACGGTTATTAAACTCTCGCCGCTCGAGTTGGTGCTGGTTGGTACGGCGCTCGAGCTTGCAATTTTACTCTTTGAAGTTCCGACAGGGGTGGTGGCAGACACGATTTCGCGTAAAATCTCGGTGCTGATTGGTTTTGCACTGGTCGGGCTTGGTTTTTTACTCGAGGGTCTGATTCCAGCTTTTATCGCTGTTTTAGCGGCGCAAGTGCTGTGGGGCATTGGTTACACCTTTACCAGTGGGGCAACCCAAGCATGGTTATCCGATGAAATTGGTGAACTCGAGGCGAACCAATTGATGCTCCGGGTTAATCTGTACCGCTTTGTAGTTCGTCTGGCAATTATTGTCAGTGCTTTACTGCTGGCAAACTCGAGTTTGCAAATCCCGATTGTAGTCGGTGGGATTGGGTTTATGGCACTAAGTGCTTTTTTGTGGTTTGCCATGCCCGAAACCAAGTTCAAACCAGTGCCTGTGACTCGGCAAAATGCTTTGCGGTCCATGCGTAAAACTTTGCTCGAGGCAGTTGCTTTTGCCACCAAGAACCCGACCATTCGTTTGTTGTTCCTCGTCACCATTATTTCAGGGGCAGCCTCGGAATCCTTTGATCGGCTCTGGCAACTGCATTTGATTCGCTTTGGTTTACCGAGTCTCGAGCTTGGTTTTCTGATTTTGGTGCAACAACCATTACTTGTTTTTTTGCTGCTGGACTAGTGTGTATACCTTGTGGCATTGCCGTTTACGATTTGGGCAAAGCGCATCAACATGGATTCAATCCAAGAAATCACCCAAACCCTGCTTATTAGCTCGAGTATCGTTGTTGTCTGTATCAGTGTCTTTGCCTTTGCCAATAGTTTTTGGCTGGCAATGCTGGCTTTTGTATTGGCTCGAGCTTGCCGCGAAGTTCAAGCGCCACTTGGCACAGCCTGGCTAAATCAGCGTCTTGAACCGAGCATCCGCGCCACCGTGCTGTCCTTAAATGGTCAAGCCGATGCGATTGGACAAATTGCTGGTGGACCAATGGTTGGTTGGCTTGGCAAT
>JANNEE010000619.1:0-1720 GCA_031388325.1 Deinococcales bacterium | reverse complement strand
AGCGCCAATAACACCACCATTAAAAATCGTTTCATTGTTCTAAGTGTAGCCTGTCACCAAGCACCGTGCGTGAGGCAAACGCCATAATAAAGTATGGAGCTTAAACAAGATTTCACGACTCGAGACGAACTCACGGCTTATCTTGGAATTGCTTTGAACGGTTTGTACACAGGAGAACCTCGAGCGCCAGAATTACACGGTGGGCGCAAAGCGGCTTTGGCTCAACTCGAGCAGTTCAGGGCAAAAAATTATGGACGACGCAACCATACCGATGCGCCAGTCTCAAAGTTATCGGCGTATTTGCGACATGGAGTCTTGAGTATTTCTGAGGTAGCCGCCTATATCCGGATTCATGTTCAGGGACGTGAAGGTGAAGAATTTCTAAAACAACTGACTTGGCGCGAATTTTTTAACTTGGTTCTCGAGCAGGAAGGGACAGCCGTTTTTGAGAATTTAGAAGAACCCAAATACGCTGCTCGTTGGAATCAAACCCTACCAGACGATATAAAAGGGGGTTTTACAGGGCTGCCTTGTGTGGATGCTTGGGTGGATTCGCTGACCCTCACAGGATACTTACATAATCATGAACGCCTGTGGTTTGCCGCCTACACGGTGCATTTTAGAAAAATTGATTGGAAAGCTGGGTATGATTTTTTTAGGGAGTATTTACTCGATGGTGATATTGCCAGCAATGCCCTTTCTTGGCAGTGGGTCGCCAGTACATTCTCGCACAAGCCGTATTTTATGAACAAAGAAAACATTGCTAAATTCTCGAGTAACCAGTGGTGTGGCACTTGCAAAGCCGTTTGTCCGTTCAACAAATCTTATGCAGACCTCGAGCAACAACTTTTTGGTGGACAATTTGGTTGGTCATCATGAAATTGGTTTGGTTACACGGTGGCAGCCTTGCCTCTACCGACCCAGCCCTCGCTGCCAATCCCGAAACACCAGCCATATTTGTGTTTGACAAGCCTTTTCTCGAGAATACAAAAATTGCTTTCCCAAGGTTACAATTTATTTTTGAGAGCGCACACGAGGCATTGGCAACTCGAGCCAAACGTAAAATCTGTGTTGGAATTCAAGCCGAAGAAATTATTGCTTTTGCCAAATTGCACAATTGCAAGGAAATCCACACCACCGAAATTCCCAGTCCAGAACTAAATTCTACCTTAGATGCCCTCGAGCAAGCGGGTTTAGCTGTGGTTGTTTACTCGCCCGAATACCTGACCAATTTTACTGGACAAGTCAAGCGCTTTAGTGCTTTTTGGCGCAGTGTCGAAAAAGAAGTGCTGCATGGCTGAAAAAACCTATGGAAATGGAAAAAAGCCATCTGAGCGCCCCAGTAAAATTTGCCCAGTCTGCAAGAAGCCCTTTGCATGGCGCAAAGCATGGAAGAACAATTGGGACAGCGTGATTTACTGCTCGGAAAAATGCCGCAGGTCTCGAGGCGGTTAGGCTTGTGAAGCTGCTTTGAATTCTGCTTTTGTGCCACCACGCTCGAGAATGGCTTTCAGAAATGCAGCTTTACTGATTTTCTGAACCAAGTTATCACGGTCAAATTTAATATCTGCCCAGTAACTACCATCTTCATGAAATTTATCGTGGTAAGCGGCAATTTTCACATAACCGTCTGGTAGAGGCATGAACATCACAGGTGTTTTTCCGTACAAATAAAATTCGGCTTTACGAGTCACGATTATTCCTAAGTTGATTGTAGCCT
>JANNEE010000617.1:0-2080 GCA_031388325.1 Deinococcales bacterium | reverse complement strand
GGTGTGACCAGAGTTGCCACCTATCAAGAGGGCTTGAAGCTGATTAACGACAACCAATATGGCAACGGCACCGCTATTTTTACCAGAGATGGTGGCGCAGCCCGTCAATTCCAGGTTGAGGTCAATGTTGGCATGGTCGGGATTAATGTTCCGATTCCAGTCCCTGTTTCGTATTACAGTTTTGGCGGTTGGAAAGCCAGTTTATTTGGCGACACCCACATGTACGGACCAGAAGGAATCCAGTTTTACACAAGGGGTAAAGTCGTGACTTCACGTTACCCAGACCCCAGCACCAGCAAAATAGATTTGGGCTTTCCACAGAATCGCTAATTTTTACGACCTCGAGCTAATAGCTCGAGGTTTTTCTATTTTTAGCACCGCCCGTAAACCATGCGGCACGGCATTCTCGAGTTGTAGAATCCCACCGTGGGCTTTGGCAATTCTGTCCACCACGGCTAAACCCAAGCCACTGCCGTAAGCTTTTGTACCAGCCGCTCGGTAGAAGGCTTCGGTGGCTCGGGCTAAGGCTTCGGCGGTCATGCCCAGACCCGTATCGGTCACAGAAATCAGCACTTGGTCTGGCTTGGTCTCTAGTTGTACGGTAATAACAGTCTTCGGAGCGTGTTTACTGGCATTCTCGAGCAGGTTCTCTAAGGCTCGTTCAAGTAGGATTGGATTGCCATGCCAGAGCCAATGATTTACGCCAATAAAAGTCGCATGGCGTTTAGTTGCCAATTCAAAAACCATCTTGCCAAGGTCAAATTCCATCATTTCGGTGCGACCTTCTCTTGCCAAGACCAGCAATGCCTCGGAGAGTTTGGTCATGCGTTCAACTTGGGTTCGAGCCGTAGTAAGGGCTTCTTCGGGGCTTGCCCAACCATTGGCTTGGGCATCAAGTTGGGCTTGCATCGCCGCCAAAGGGGTACGGAGTTCATGGGCGGCGGTGCGGGTAAAATCAATTTCGCGTTCTCGAAAACTTTGTAAACGTTCAAGCATCTGATTAAATGTTCGCCCTAACCGCTCGAGTTCACCTTGTCCTAGCCCATGCGGGACCCGTTCGGCTAAATTACCCGATTCGGCAACCCGACCTGAAGCCGCAATTAGGGTCTCGAGCGGTTTAAGGGCTTGAGCGCTCAATAACCAGGCTGCCAATGCTCCCAAACCCGCAAAGAGCGGCACGGTCAAGGCAAGGGTGCTGAGGTAATTGCTTGCCCCGAGGCGTTGCTGCCCTAAATTGGTAATGGCTTCAAAACGAGCGCCGTTGGGTAAATCCACCGCCAAAGCTCGCCATTCACCGATGGTGGAAAAACCACCTTCTAAACGAGTAAAACCTTTGGGGAATAGTTCACCAAAGGTTTGCAGCAGCAAATTATCCTTTTGAACCCGAGCGCGAACATTAAAGTCCGTGTCTAAATGAATCTTCGGACGGTCTCCGCGTCCATCACGCGCCCCATCACGCCGAGGTGGACGAACCCGATCCTCGAGAAAATTTTGTAAAATACGGTCTGCTTCGGCAAGACCAAGCCGTTCAAAACGGATATACCCAACCGCACCTTGGGCAATTACGGCGGCAGCAATCAAAATTGCAATTAGCAAGGCAAAACGTAAGCGCAAACTCATGGTAGACCCAATTGATAGCCGTTTTTATTACTTTTGACCACCTCAGCCCCAAGTTTTTCACGCAGACGGTAAACCGTGACTTTGACTACCCCAAGCGAACTGGCAGCCTCGCCCCAAACCGCATCGAGCAGTTCTTCAGGGGCAAAAACTCGAGACGGCGACAACACCAAACGCTCCAACAGCCCGTACTCTCGGGAACTCAAATCGGTTCTGATTCCTGCTAACAGCACCTCTTGGCGGGTTAAATCCACTTCCAGAACCCCAAAAGTCAGATGACTGGTCTTGGCTTCGGTCGGACGGCGCAACAATGCCCGCACTCGAGCCAGCACCTCGAGCAGTAAAAACGGCTTGACCACATAATCATCGCCACCACCATCCAAGCCCTGCACTCGGTCAGACAAGGCATCTCGAGCCGTTAAAAATAAAATACTGCCGATAAACCCCGAGGCTCTGGCTTCAC
>JANNEE010000560.1:0-3320 GCA_031388325.1 Deinococcales bacterium | reverse complement strand
GTTGGAAAAATGGGGCATTACGCGCCTCATTGCCAAGTCCAACAGCCGAAAAACTAACAGCCTCTTGGGAATTTTTGGATTTTGACCTTGGTGCATGGTGGCAAAAACCCGACCAGCTTCGTATTTCGGGGGCTGGGCAGGCTTTGGGGACTTGGACAAAACCAGAATTAAATTTTGAGGGTGCGCTAGACAGCACCGATAATTCACTTGATGCCAAACTAGGAGCGCAGTACCAAGGCAATGTTATCAGTGCCAAGCTCGAGGGCGCAAAAGCCAAACTCGAAGGACAGTATGAAAATGGTACTTGGAAAGCCTCTGGAAGTCTAAAAAAAGTTTCTCTGGCTGCACTTTTACCAAGTCTGGTGCAGTCCCTCGAGACCAGCCTCGAATTTAATGCCAGTGGTGATACCAACGGTTTAAGTGTTGAATTGCAATCACTCGAGACCAGTGGCAAGCTCGAGACGATAGGAGTGTTTAGTGCCAGTGGTGCAGCCAAACTCGAGGGCAAGTATGAGGCAACGGGTTTAGAAGGCAATCTGGAATTAAAAAATGTCGAGCTTCAAGCGCTGGGTGGAACAGCCAAAGTGGCTGGAAAACTCGGTACAAAAAACGCAGCACCTGCACTGTTTGTCAGTCTAAATAATCTGAATCTCGAGTCTTTTGGGGTTAAAGGACGTACTTTTGCCGAACTTGACTTGGTTGGAACATTATCAAATCCAATCGTGTCTGGCAACCTGCGCGGTACAGATTTAGGCTTAAAGGATGAAAAATGGTCGGTGGATGCCAATTTAGCGGTTTCTCGAGAATTACTCAATCCAGAGTTCTCGGGCAACTTAGATTTCAAAGGCACAGCCAGTGGACAGTTTAGTATTGCTGCCTCCGACCTCCTCTCAAGCCGCCCAAATCTGGCACTGACAGGCGAGGCAAAACTTCCATTCCTAAGTGCCAAAGGTAGTCTGGCTGGGCAATTCCCAAACCTACAAGGCAATCTGGATGTCACCCTGCCAACCGCACCAATTGCCCTGCGTCAAATCAAACTCGAGGGGATACAGGGGAGCAAATTACAATTATCGGTTCAAGATGTGCTGCAAGGTCAACTCGAGTTAGTAGCCGCTAAAACCCTGCTTGGCACAGGCTTAAAAGGTAAATTTGTGGTCAATGCCAGATTAAACACGGCACTTGAAGGGATTCTAAACGGCGCAGACGGTCAATTAAATGGCGAACTCGAGGTAACAGGGTCGCTCGAGAAACCGATGCTGAGTTTACTGGGCAGCTTAAAAAATGTTGCCTTGGCTGGTGTAAAACTTGCCGATGCCGAAGTGACTGGACAGTATCAAAATGGTCTGGCGGGAATCTTGCGTTTCAAAAATGGCGAAATCAAACTCGAGGACAACCGTTTAAGTGCCAGTAATGTTCCGCTCGAGGTGGCTGGGGTCAAGGCGTTAATCAATGCCACTGGACGCACCGCACCGTTTGACCTGAACTTCTCGAGTGCCGTAACGGGTAATGCAACTGGCACAATCGAGGGACGGTATATCAATCAGCAATTGGGGCTAAAACTTAATCTTTTAGCCAGTGGGATTCGAGCCAGTGGCACTGCCAGCAACAGCCCTGCTGGTTGGGCTGGGCAAATCAATGTCAGCGGCTTACCTAAAGCTACGCCAATCAGTGGTAAAAGCCTGACTGGAACGGCTCAACTAAGTATTTCTGGGGCTTTGGCTGAACCAATCCTAAACGGCACTGGCGATTTATATGGAGCAAAATTTACCCTGAACGGTAGTTTATCGCCACTTAAAGCCAGTCTACAATTGCTCGAGGCGGGTTCTGGTACATTATTACTCGAGGACAACAACTTATCGGGCAAAATTTTGTACCAAGATGATGTGCTTGCCCTTGAACTTGGTGCTTCGGGTTCTTTGAGTATTCCAAGTGCGAGTCTTCAAGCCAAAGTCGGTACACTGCAAGCCAATGCCAAAGTCAGGCTCGAGACCAACGAAATCAGTGCCAGTTTGGATTTAAGCGATGGTCAAGACAAAGGGCGTTTTACTTTTGATAATGGGCGTGTTTTTGGAAGCATACAAAACTTGTCTTTAGCCAGTACAGGTTTAGCGGGTTACGCTGGAACACTGAACATCAACGCAGATTTGCAACAAGATACAAAGAGTGATTTTGGTTGGCAAGGCACAGCCGATGCCAATTGGCAGAACTTAAAAACCCCGCTTGAAGTGCCTACTTTGGGCTGGAAAATAGATGGTTCTGGCAAGGCTGTTCTCAGTACCAACCCAGTGCGGGTCTTACTCGAGTACAAAGGAACACCTGGAGTCGCCAGTGGCGATTTAGCTTTTAGAAAAGGTTTATGGCAAGGCGACTTGGACGTGGATTTACAAGGCGCAGAAGGTAAAGGCGCAGTTAAAGGCAAAGTCCGAGCCGATGAAAAAGGAATCACGGGCGATTTAACGGCTCAGAATTTACCCGTGTCCTATTCGGGTGTACGTGCCACAGTTTCGGGCAAAGTGGATTTGAACGGCGATTCATTTGAATTGCTGGGTAGTGGTAAAGCCCTTGGTGGTAATATTGAACTCAAAGGCGATGGCGGTTTGTCTGACCTTTTACCGCTTCTCGAGACCTACACCAAGACCCAACCGGGTGAACAGCCTATTGGTGTAAGGGCTGACCTGAATACCGTTCGGCTCGAGGATATTAGCCAGATTAAAGCCATTGCCCCGTACTTAAAGGGACGTGTTTCTGGGACAGTGCTGGTGGTTGGTGATTTCACGCGTTTTGAATTGCGTAATTTAGAAATCAGTTTGCCAGACCAAACTGGTAAACGCCTTAAATTAATTGCTCAACGAGTTAATGGCAATATCGCGGGTTCAAACATTAAATACGATGCGGATTTTAAGGATGCAAGCGGGGCAGACCCAAGTTCTGACCAGTACAACTTAAATGGGTATGGCTTATCCAAAATACGTGGTTCATTCAATGGCAAAGTTGCGACTGGAACACTTGAACTCAGCCGTGCGCCACTCCATGCTTTTGCAGCCGCAATCCTAGGCGAAATGCCCGGAACTGCCCTTGCGACTGGTTTTGCACGTTATGAAATCCCAGTAGATAATCTATTGGCTTCAACCATCAAAATGGATTTTGTGCCACTCGAGGTTTCTGGTGGTGGTGATGTACTGCGTGGCAAGGGTCGCTTAATTTACAGCAATGGCAATCTGCAATTCGATGACCTGATTCTGCGTGGCAAAGGCGAATGGCGAATCAATGGCAACTATGCCAAAGACAAAGTGGATTTAGCGATGTCGTTTAAGAACACC
>JANNEE010000489.1:0-2606 GCA_031388325.1 Deinococcales bacterium | reverse complement strand
ACATTTCCGAATCGGTTAAAAGCGCTGCGTTCAACTGGCTCTCAATGAGTTCACGGTTCATCTTTGCCCCAATAAAGACAATTTCTTGGCGGCGGTCGCCGTATGGTTCTGCCCAAATATCCTCGAGATAGCCCAAGAATTCTGGGTCGTCGGAACGCTGCGATTTATCCACCGCCGCCCACCAAAAACCCGCCATATCAAAACGCGCCACCCGCCCAGCTTGCGCCCATAAACCCGCGTACTCCATGCGGCTGGCAAGCCAAAAATGTCCTTTAGAACGCACCACACCAACAAAGTTACCTTGCAGCGCTTTATGAAAACGCTCTGGATGAAATGGTTTACGCGAACGGTACACAAAACTGCTGATGCCGTACTCCTCGGTTTCTGGGGTGTGTTCACCTCGGGCTTCTCGCAACCAACCTACGTTTTGGCTGGCTTGGTCAAAATCAAAAAGCCCTGTTCCCAATACCTTATCCAAAGCAACTTTACCAAAGCTCGAGTAAATAATTTTTGCCACAGGGTTGAGGTGATGCAAAATGCCCTCGAGCCTAGCGATTTCTTCGGTAGTACACAAATCGGTTTTGTTTAAGAGCAGCACATTGGCAAATTCGACTTGTTCAACCAGTAAATCAGTCACGGTGCGCTCATCGCCTTCGCCAGCCGTTTCACCGCGTTCCTTGAGGGTTTGGGCAGCATCCCAGTCGCGCAGCCAGTTATAACCATCCACAACCGTGACCATCGTATCTAAACGGGCAATGCTGTTCAGGCTCGAGCCAGTTTCATCTTCAAAGGTAAAGGTTTCAGCAACGGGTAGTGGCTCGGATATACCTGTGGATTCAATCACCAAGTAATCAAAACGCCCTTCTTTGGCAAGTTTTCCGACCTCGAGCAGCAGGTCTTCACGCAGGGTACAGCAGATACAGCCGTTAGACATTTCGATGAGTTTTTCTTCGGTGCGCGACAGGTGGGCTTCGTTCTGGACGATTTGCGCGTCTATGTTGACTTCGGACATGTCATTGACAATCACTGCCACGCGTTTGCCTTGGCGGTTAGCCAGAATATGGTTTAAGAGCGTGGTTTTGCCACTGCCGAGAAAGCCAGATAAAACGGTCACGGGTAAAGGAGAAGTATTCACCATTTTATCTTAATGATAATTTATTCTCAATAGCAAGGGCGTTTGTTCTCGAGGACATTGTAAGATAGCCGGATGTTGTTCCATGATGCGTTTTACCGCTTTATTTATTTAGAGAACCCCGAAGAAACTCGAGGACACCTCGAGCAAGTCTGCCAAACGGCGGGTGTGCTTGGTACGATTTTACTGGCTGAGGAAGGCATTAACGGGATGCTTTGCGGCTCGAGTGAGCAATTAAAAATGGTGCGGGATGTTCTCGAGGCAGATAAAAAGTTCCAAAACTTTTTTTATAAACGCACGGCTTGCAGTCAACAAGTTTTTAAGCGCCTCAAAGTCAAAGTAAAACCCGAAATTGTACCACTTGGGATTGAAGGCATTGACACCCAAAACTTTAAGGGAACAGATGTTTCGCCGCAGCAGTGGCAAGAATTATTAATGCGCGACGATGTAATTTTAATAGATAACCGCAACAGTTTTGAATTTGAACTCGGGCATTTTAAGGGCGCAATCAATCCCAATATCGAGCATTTTAGGGATTTTGCCGAATACTTAGAAGCTCACCTCCCCGAGTGGCAAGCCCAAAATAAAACCGTAGCAATGTACTGCACCGGCGGGATTCGTTGCGAAAAAACAACCGCTTGGCAAGCCATGCGTGGCTTTAACATTTTGCAACTCGAGGGCGGAATCTTAAATTATTTTCAAAGCATAGACAACGCCGAAGACGATTATGACGGCACATGTTTTGTCTTTGATGCCCGTGAAGTGCTGGACACCAAAAACCAAGAAGCCCAGATTTACGATACCGATTTTGTCAGCAACACCGCTCGGCTTTTTAGTTCGGCTCGAAAATAATTCTCATCAAAAAAAACTATACTCGAGCCAGCATGAAAAATATCTTGATACTTGCCCTAGCGATGCTGCTGGGTTTTGCGCTTGCCCACTCCAAACCCGTAAAAATCGTTCCAGCCAATGGCTCGAGTGTTAAAAGTGTAAGCTCTGTCAAAATTACCTTTGATGAAGCCATCGAAGCTGGTTTTAGTACCTTCAAGGTTTACCCCTACACTGGCGCTTTAACTGCTTTAGCGATGAAGACGTTTAGTCAAGCCAAGCTCAAACTTAAAAACGACGCAGCAACTCGAGCCGATTTGAAAACCAATGTCCTCGGTCAAACCACAGGGTCTGGTAGAGCCAAAACAATTGAAATTATCTTAAAGCCAAACCTAAAATCTGGCACATACTTGGTTATCTGGCGAATCCTTGGCACGGACACACACGGGGTAGATGGCTATTCGCACTTTAGAATCAAGCCCTAGACGGCGAAAAACACAACCCATGACTCGAGCCAGTTTTTAGGTTATCATCTCGGGTCATGCGATTTTTTATCCTCATTCTTTTCTTGCTGGTCTCGAGCCTAGCCGATGCCAAAAGTGTAGCCGAAGCTCGAGTGGTCAGCCTGATCAATACTTTTAGAGCT
>JANNEE010000389.1:0-10911 GCA_031388325.1 Deinococcales bacterium | reverse complement strand
GATTGCCTGGATTCCCTTAAATTTAACCCTGACCATTATTGATTGGAATGAACTGGTCGGGCATTTACCGATTTATGGGGCAATGGCGGTGCTGCTGATTTGGGAAAACTCGAGTCAGAACACCGAGTTGTGGTTACGCGGTCTGCGTGAAGGTCCTTTGCCGATTAAGTGAGTTATGGGCTTTAATGGTTTTCCTCAAAGCTCACAGCCTGTTTCCTAAGGGACTGGGATTTAATTATTTCCCGATCATGAGAATGAAAAATATCTTTTCTTATAGGGCGAACACAAGGTTCGCGCCCTACAGGAGGATATTTTTCGTAGGGGCGATGCTTGCGACCATGCCCGTAAGGTGCATCTTATGGTCAAGAAGTCATCGTCCAGCCATTCACAGATTTAATTAAATCCCAAGTCCTAAGCCATTTGATTTAGTTGCAGAATAAAACTATTTTAGTTTAGAATAATCGCGTGGTTAAATCGTCTTTAAGTTCTGAATCTTCGTCTGGTCTGGTTGTCTATAAATCTCATGCTCAGGCACTACTCGAGGCGTGGTGGTCGTTTGGACAAACCATGCGACAGCACGTCATACCCAAAGTGATTGGCGACCTCGACCTTGAATTTAAGGATTTTTTGGCTTTGGTTGCCATCCATGATGGCGCACTTTATCCCAAACTCATTTGCACCCGGCTTGCCACCAATCCTTCAGACATTTCTCGGATTCTCGAGAAGCTCGAGGAAAAAGAACTGGTTACTCGAGCGCTTGACTTTGAGGATTCGCGCCGTATTCGGGTGGTTTTAACCGCCCATGGGCTTGCCACACTCGAGCATAAGCGGCAAGCCATGGCAGAACACATCCTCAAAGCTGTAGAAGATATGCCCGCCAACGAACTCGAGCGTTTTGCCAACACCATGAAACATCTGACCGACGGCATCAAAGCCCAATTCAAAGACGATAATTAAGGAGTTTTATGTCTGCCCCCGCTATTGCTATTCCAGAACTAACTCGGCAACAAAAAATCTTTACCCTGATTGGTGCTTTTTTAGGGGTGTTGCTGGCTGCCCTTGACCAAACGATTGTTGCCACCGCCGGACCAAGTATCCAAGCTGACCTGAACATCGAAGCCACCTTGTTTGGATGGGTCACAACCGCTTATTTGGTCTCGAGTACCGTAATGGTCCCAATTTACGGCAAATTATCCGATATTTTTGGTCGTAAACCGATTTTACTGATTGGTATTGGGATTTTTTTAGCGGGCAGTGTGCTGTGTGGTTTGGCAACTGAAACTTGGCAAATCATTGCTGCTAGAGGTATTCAAGGACTGGGTAGTGCAGCGCTTTTTACCAGTGCGCTTTCTATTATTGGCGATATTTTCCCTCCTACCGAACGCGGCAAATACAGTGGTTTATTTGGGGCGGTCTTTGGTCTCTCGAGTGTGGTTGGTCCACTGGTTGGTGGTTTTCTAACCGATAATTTCTCGTGGCATTGGGTTTTCTTTGTCAATTTACCAGTTGGGGCGGTTGCCTTGGCTTTTATTCTTTCTAAAATGCCAAACCTGAATTTGGTGCAAAATAAACCTTCGATAGATTATGCTGGCGCAGTCACCTTACTGCTTAGCACTGTTCCGTTGTTGTTGGCGTTGTCTTTGGGTAAAACATCGGTGCGCCCTTTTGAGACTGGTTATTCATGGAGCAGCCCCGAAATCCTTGGGATGTTTGCATTATCGGCTGTTGCCCTAATTGCTTTTATCTTTATTGAACGCCGCGCCAAAGACCCTTTACTCGATTTAGGTTTATTCAAAAATCCAGCCTTTAGTATTGGCAACGCTGCCGCTTTTGTGATTGGTATGGCGTTCTTAAGCGCGATTGTCTTTTTACCTATTTTTATGCAGAACGTGGTCGGTTTGAGCGCCACCGCTAGTGGTTTTGCGGGGCTGCCTTTGGTGATTGGCTTGGTGATTGGCAATGTGCTGAGTGGACAATTGGTCAGTCGTTTTGGACGCTACAAACCCCTGATGTTGGTTGGCTTAATCATCATGATGATTGGTTTTGCAATTGCTGGCTTTACCTTAACCCCACAAAGCACCTTTTGGGAGGTCTTTCTGAAAATGCTGGTCATGGGCTTGGGTTTAGGACCAAGTATTCCTTTGTACACCCTAGCCATTCAAGCGGCTGCACCAATAGAGAAAATGGGGGTTGCGACCTCGAGTGCTACCTTTTTTCGCAGTATGGGCAGCAGTGTTGGTTTAGCCGTGTTTTTTAGTATCTTTGGAAATATCCTCGCCCAGAACCTTGCCCCTAAACTCGAGCAAGCCACCAAGGATGTTCCACCAGCCTTACGCGCCCAATTGACCCAAGGCAGCGCAGGTAGTGCAAGTGCCGAAGGGAATAATAATTTACGTTTTGATGCCGTCGGTATTAAAAAAATAGCCTTACAAAGCATCACCAACACCGAGCGCAACCTCGAGAAAGCGATGTTGCAAAACGATTTAGCGGCTCTAAAAGTTCTGGCGAATAACAAACAAATGCCTAGCCAAATGCAAACGCAACTGGCGGCGGCGGTGCAAGCGGGTGGTTTTTGGCAGTATTTAGAGGCTCAAAACCGTGCTGTACAACTTTTAATGGTTCGGGCTTTACGTGATAACGACCCGCTTGCCAAAGCTGCCCTGCTTAAAAATCCGCAAATTCCAAATCAACTCAAAAAGACTTTACAAGCAGGTGGAATTGCTGCCCAAATCCGTCAAGGACTCGAGGCACAGTACAAATTAGTAGAAACCGCGATGGCGGACGAAAACCCCAAACAAGCCCTAGATAGACTTGCCAAGAACTCAAACTTGCCAACCCCGATTAAAGCCCGTTTAAGCAGTATCCCAGAAGCAGTCTTGACCTATCCTGAACGCCGAGCGGGTATCCTGATTCAAGTTAGGCAAAGCCTTGATGCGGCTGCACCACAAGTGATTTCAGGGGCAATTAACACCGCCCTAGCCGCCGTTGTCAAAAACCAACCGCAACCCAAAACCGTGGCGGCTGGAATTTATCAAAATAGCTTAAAGGGTTTAGAAAGCAATAAAAGCACGATTGTTAGCACCATAGATAAGGTAGACGCAGCTTTCAAAAGTGTTCTGACCGACAGCATCACAATTATTTATAAACTGGGTATTTTGGTGGCGCTGGTGGCGTTCTTACTGACCCTTGCTTTACCAGAAATCCCGTTGCGAAAAAGTAATTTTGTTGCACCTGCCGCAGAATAAAATTAAAAACTCGAGGGTAAATCCCTCAAGTTTTTTAATCGTCCAGAGCGTAATCATGATTGCCCTGTAAACCCAGCATTAGGTCTATGTTCTGAGCCGCCGCCCCAGATGCACCTTTACCGAGATTATCGGCTCGAGCCACCAGCAGGGCTTGTTTTTTAGCAGCATTGACAAAAACCATAATTTCCATTTGATTTGTCCCATTTAAGGTTTCTGGATTTAAGACAGCAACGGCTGGGGCAGCCTCCTCGAGTCCTAAAACCTTGATAAATCGCTGTCCAGCATAACGTTCCTCGAGAATAGTTTGTATATCTTGGGCAGTTGGTTGTTTTGGCAAAGACGAAAGATGAATCGGGATTTGCACCAGCATCCCTTTGAGCCACTTGCCAACGGCTGGTGTGAAAATCGGTTCGGTGCTGAGTCTCGAGTAAGCTGTGATTTCAGGCAAATGCTTATGACTAAGTGATAAGCCATAACCTCGGTATGCTCCTGCCAAATGATGCTCGCCGCCGCGTCCCTCAACCGCGTCTATCAGTTGTCGTCCACCGCCACTGTAGCCTTGAACGCCTTGAATACTTAGGGGGTAATCGGTGGGAATCAAACCCGCATCCACCAACGGACGAAGTAGGGCAATTGCATTCTGGGCGTAACAACCGGGGTTTGCCACAAAACGGGCTGCTTCTATGGCTTTACTTTGCTCGAGATTTAACTCTGGAAAACCGTAAACCCAATTTGGCGCAACTCGGTGGGCGGTACTGGCATCTAAAACTCGAGTCTTGGGGTTGGTAATCATTTGCACGGCTGCCCTTGCTAGGTCGTCGTGCAGGCATAAAACTGCTAAATCAACACTGTTCAGTAAGCGCTGGCGCTCGAGTTCGTCTTTGCGCCTTTCTGGGTCAATCGAAACCAGTTCAAGGTCGGTGCGAAGCTCGAGTCGCGCTCGGATTTGTAGTCCGGTTGTGCCGGCTTCGCCATCAATGTAAATACGGGGCTTACTCACAAATTGCATTGTACGATAAAACCTCGAGTATACGAGGAGCAATATGTTTATAACCGTGGATGAAACCAAGCTCTACACAACTTCTTTTGGTCGTAGGGATGCCCCGCCTATCTTGTTTCTAAGTGGTTGGATTGGCAGTTGGGAAGACTGGGCGGACACCATGTCGGTACTTAGTGAAAATTGGCGCACGATTTCTTTTGACCATCGCGGCACAGGGGCAACAGTTGCACCTCTTGAGACGATCAACTTTGAGACGATGATTGCCGATGTTTTTCGGGTTTTGGATCATTACAAAATCGAGCGTTGTGTTCTAGCTGCAATGTCGGCGGGTGCGGGCGTGGCATTAGCCGCAGCCTTACAGCATCCTGAGCAGTTTACAGGGCTTGTATTGGCAAACAGCATGGATTTTCGCGGTGGCGCACAACCCAATAACCCGTTTTTAGCCGTACTCGAAAAAGACTATGACGCAGCGCTGGATTATTTTGTATCAGCTTGTGTGCCAGAAAAAAATAGCGAGCATATCAAGCGCTGGGGTCGGCAAATCCTCAATCGGGCATCACCCGAAGCAGCTTTAGCTTTATTTAAGATGGCTCGAGCCATTGATTTACGCGCAGAATTACCCAATATGAATCTTCGTACTTTGTTGCTGCATGGGGATTTAGATACGATTTCGCCGCTCGAGTCAGCCCAGTGGTTAGCCACTACTTTACCGAATGCAAGTTTAGAAATTGTATCTGAAACTGGGCATGTACCAATCTTGACCAAGCCCGAAGAAGTGGCAAGCCGAATCAATGCATTTTTTGGAATTTGACAGGTTGGCAATTTTTTGTTATGATATACACGTAAGATTAAGCCCTCGTTATTCGTCTATTACCAGTACGCACAGGAGAAACCATGCCCATCACAGTTCATTTCACCACCCCACTTGGCGCGAACATCAGCGTTGAACTAGAGCCGCACGAGACTGCCCTAAGCGCCCTTCGCAAGCACGGCGCAAGTGGCTGGACAAGCGGTGATGTCGTCAAAAATGGCGGATTGCGCTTACCGCTCGAGAATGCCGAGCGTTTTGACTGGCGGCTTTTGGGCGCTCGAGCCGCCGAACTTCGCAATAACACCACCCAAGCCCTCGAAGCTGGGGTTTGGTACAAAGGCGACTTTTATAAACGCCGTGAACTCGAGGCACTCGAGACTAAAAAAATGAAACTGGCTGCTGCCATTAAATACTCGAGAGGCGCTCGTGACAGCGACCCGCCCGAAATTAAAGAAAGAAGTGGCGAATTTGAGTACGTCACCCTGATTCTTTTCCGTGGTGGTGGGCATTTACCAGAGTACGATTTGCCAACTGATGCAATGCCACTTGGTGCAACCAGACAAAATGGTGTTGCGGCTCGGTCTTAATTGGGCGACTCGAGAATTGTGTTTGAGCTTTGAAGAACATTACTATTTCCGTATTCTCGAGGTTCAAAAAACTGGTTGCATAAAATTTGAACCGCTCTCGCAAATAAGCGCGGGAGCGGAACAATTGGCAAAAAAGCTTAAGCTTTCTTTGCGGCTGGTTTTTTCGCAGCAGCTTTCGCGGCTGGTTTAGCGGTAGCTTTGGCTGCTTTTGGTGCTGCTTTTGGTGCAGCAGCTTTCGCGGCTAGTTTAGCAGCTTTTGGAGCGGCTTTTGCAGCTTTTGGTGCAGCAGCTTTCGCGGCTGGTTTAGCGGTAGCTTTGGCTGCTTTTGGTGCTGCTTTTGGTGCTGCTTTCGCTGCCTTTGGAGCAGCTTTTGCGGCTGGTTTAGCAGCTTTTGGTGCAGCAGCTTTCTTAGCTGGAGCTTTTACTGCTGTCGCTTTGGCTGTAGCTGTTGCTTTGGCTGGTTTAGCAGCTTTAGGGGCAGCTTTTGCTGCCTTTGGAGCAGCAGCTTTCGCGGCTGGTTTAGCAGCCGCCTTTGGTGCGGCAGCCTTTGCAGCTTTCGGTGCAACTTCTGTCTTGGTCTTTGCCATATCACTCACCCCCTTTTGTTTGAGTCAACGTACTTACCCCAAACTGCGATACGGGTTCTAGGGATACTTCCCGAGCCGCGCATTGAAGCGGAACAACTATATGTAGGGGTTTAATGGGATTAAGCACCAAGGAGAGTGTAGCATGTTTTTATCTTGTTGTGTGCAAGTTTTTGACAAAATTTTACTTACTCGAGATTGGTAAAAAATAACTTGAGATTACAAAATAGATTTATGACGTTTTGTACGATTTTTTCTTTTAGTTGCAAAAAATAATAAAAATAATACTTCTAAAATAATAGTATAAATGTTATCAGAACTTTAAGCGAATCTCGAGCCGAAAATCAGTATTTTTTGGCTCGAGATTAAAGAATTTTTGTATGAAGTGGCAAATACTTACCCACTGATTGGTTTAGCAAACTGCCCACGTTCAGAAAGAATACACGCCAACGCAATACTATTAAATTTTGTTTCACCACTATCCGCCCTTGAAGTTAAAATCATTGGCGCACTCGCCCCCATAATAATCCCAGCCACATTGCTGTTAGAAAAGTAAACCAATGTTTTATAGAAAACATTTCCCACATCTATGTTATCCACAATTAAAACATCGGCATGACCCGCGACAGGCGAAATAATTCCCTTGATTTCGGCGGCTTGGGGCGAAACCGCATTATCAAGCGCCAACGGACCATCTATGGTTGCCCCTTTAATCTGCCCACGATCTCCCATTTTAGAAATAATTGCGTCGTCCACGGCGGTACTCATCTCTGGATTAACCACTTCTACAGCCGCCAGCATTGCCACTTTAGGTTTCTCGAGACCAAGGGCAATTGAAACCGCCACTGCATTTTGCACAATTTCGATTTTGGCTTTTAAGTCTGGCTCGATGTTCATTGCCCCGTCAGACATGCAAAATAAACGCTCAAATTTATTCGGGGCATCGAAGACCAAAATATGCGATAACAACTTGCCCGTTCTTAAACCCCATTCTTTATTCAGCACCGCCCGTAGAATCGTGGCGGTGTCCACCAAGCCCTTCATTAAAATATCTGCTCGACCTTCACGCACGGCTTTGACCGCCAATTCCGAAGCCAAAGCATTGGAAGCCGCATGATGAATCTCGAGTTTAGAAGCATCAATTCCAATTTCTAAACACACGGCTTTTATTTTAGCTTCATCACCAAATAAAATTGGATGAATCATGCCCTCTAAACGTGCATTATGCACCGCCTCGAGAACATGGTCATCTTCGGCTGCTGCCACTGCCACGCGCTTGGTAGCACGTACCTGACCAATCAGTTTGGCTAAACCAATAATGCTTCGCATGTCACGCAAGGGTTCGATATTCGAGAAATCAAGGGTTTCCATAGCAGTATTCTAAACTGTTTAACGAACAACCAATGGTCTAACGTTCGTCGCCATCACCAGAAATTTTGCCGCGTTCTAACCTCGAGAAGAGCTTTTTTATATTGGCGGCAGCGACTTCTTCAAGGGTCAGGTTTAATTCGGTGCAAAGTTGGGTTAAGTACCACAACACATCGCCAAGTTCGCCCTTTAAGGCTTGGCGGTCTTGTTCGGAAATGATGCCGTTTTTATCTCTGAAAATCTTTTTGATTTTGCCGGCAAATTCGCCAGCTTCATTGACCAAACCCAGTGTGGGATAAGCAATGCTGTGATGACACTCGACAGCCTGAGCGGTTTTTCGTGATTCGGTTTGATAAGTGGCAAAATCCATGGGTTCATTTTATCCTAAGAATATGAACCGCCAAGCACCAACCTTGCAAGCCCCAGTTTTGATAAATTTCTTGAACTTAAAAAGCACAGCCAAGGGCATCATCAATTTGTAGATGGCAATCTATTTGCCAGTGTGTGGTATTTTTGGCACTCAATCTTCGGCTACCCCAAGGGCTTTACGCCACTGCAATGCCAAACTCGAGAAAGCTGTGCTGGGCGTGGCATAACGCTCTAAAGCCAGAATTGTCGTCTCGAGAGCGGCATCGGCTTTTATTCGCACTGGCGCTTCTAAATTTCGCAAGGCAAAACGCAGCGCATCTGGGGTCAGTAAGCGGTCAAAATTCTTCTCGAGCATATCGGCGGCAGTGAACGCCTCGAGCAGCCCTAATTGCAATTTTTCTAAGAAATTTTTGGCGCTGTTCATGACTGCTTTGGTTTTTTCGGCTTCGAGAATCAGCCCCGGTCTGCCTGCCGCAAAGACCAGTAATTCTGGGTCTATAACCTTCATTTGTTGCTCGAGAATAAAATCTGGAATGGGCGGTACTCGGTAACGTTGCGAACGCGAAACAATGGTGGGAATCATGCCTGAGGCATCCTCGGTGATAAACACAAAACGCGCCCTGTGCGGTGGTTCTTCGATGCTTTTTAAGAGGGCGTTGGCGGCTGATTCGTTCAAGAACTGCGCCCCATCAAAAATAATCACTTTATGACGGTAACGCGGCGATAATTCAATAAATTCTAAGACATGATTTTCATAGTCTTTGCCCGTATCGTGCGAAGCGCTGATTGCCCCAATCGGAATTAAACTGACCCGAGCGCGTTTTCCAGTGCTGGTTTCTTCTCTAGGGGAAATCTCGAGAATATCCGAATGCGAACCCGACAAAAAATTTTGACACGAAGCACAGACCCCGCAAGGCTCGAGACCAGTCGGGGCTTTGCAATTGAGGCGCATCGCGTACCATCTCGCCAGTCCACGCCGTCCCACGCGGGCTGTGCCTTCGAGAATTAGACTGTTGGCAGATGTCTGCTCGAGTAGTTTTTTTACTTTGTCATGTCCGATTAAGTTCATTGTCTGCCATGCCTGAAGATGTTCATTACCGACCTATGTCTAAACGCGAAGCTAAGGCTTCAGGTAGACCAGCCGCCCTAATTTTCTTTTGGGCAGCGGCAATATCGTAGTTGACTCGGTAAATCTCGAGCAGCTTGGTGTTGGTGTCAAAAACGCCATAACTGGCTTTGGGGTTGCCATCTCGAGGTTGTCCAACACTGCCCGGATTGACAATCCAGCGCCCTCTGGGTGGCATTGGCAAACGGTTCTCGTTTTCGACACAAGCATGAAAAATCGTCACTTCGGTGTTGTTCTCTAAACAAGCAAAAACCCCTGCCAAATGTGAATGCCCAACAAAAGCCAGTTTGCCAGTCCAGTCCTTAAAAATCACTCGAGCGATATTGACATTATCCACATACTCTTTAGGGTCGCGTGGTGAACCATGAATAAACATCACCGAAGCCCCATCTAATTTAACACTGGCTTGTTCTGCCCAAGTTTGCATCCAACCAATCTGACTTGGCAGCAGTTGGGCTAAATTCTGGCGTAAACTCATCCCCACGGGGGTATCCAATTTAATGCTTTTGCCTTGTGCCATCTCGAGCAGCATCTGGTCATGATTGCCGATAATCGAACGTGGTTTTAGCGGCTCGAGTTGTTTGAACACCGCTCCAGCATCCGCTCCGTAGCCAACAGCGTCACCCAAAAAAATGGTCTGTTCAAAATTGCGTTTTGAGGCATCTTCAAGCACCGCTTGGAGCGCATCTGAGTTACTGTGAATATCGGCAAGCAACAAGTAGCGCATTAAGAGTCTCCAACCAAGTCAAAAACGTAAATCAAGATGAAAACAGTATACCTTGCAAATTGTAAAAACCAAATCAAACTTGCACAGGCTCCATCAAAATTCCATATGTGCCAGGTCCAACATGGGCAGAAATAACCGCCCCGCATTGAATCACCCCAAATTCTTGCACCCCGAGTTTCTTACCCTCTTCACGGGCTGGTTCGACATCTTCGGGTTTATCGGTGTACACATACGCGGCTCTGACCTGCCCGTGTTTAGCGGTGTACTCACGTAAATTCTTGACCACATTTTCAAGGGCTGCCCTCGAGCCACGTTCACGCCCTGCCGCTTCGATTTTACCATCCACCAAATGCAAAATCGGCTTAAAACCAAGTAAACCACCCAAGAGTGCCTGAGCGCCACCAATCCGACCGTTTTTCTTTAAGAAATCTAAGCTGGCAACACAAAAACGCAAATTGGTCAAGGTAATCAGTTTATCCAAAGTGGCTTTGATGCTTTCAATACTCGCGCCACTTGCCGCTAAGCGCTGCGCTCGGTCTAACATCATGCCCATTGAACCACTGGCAGCTTTAGAATCTATGACCGTAATTTTACCCGCAAAATCTCTTGCCGAAAGTTCTGCCGAATTGTGTGTGCCACTGAGTTTACTCGAGATATGCAGACTCAGCACATGGTCATGAGTCTGCAACAAACGCTCATATTCACGCGAAAAATCCACGGGTGTCGGTTGGCTGGTGCTTGGCATGGCAGCCCCAGCTTTGACCCCATCAAAAATATCATGGGCGTTAATCTCGAGTGCATCTTTACGGATTTCATTCTTAAAATTGACGTAAAGCGGCACAACCGTTACACCCATTTGGGCAGCAAGTTCTGGTCTGATGTCCGAAGTTGAATCGGTGACAAGCGCAATTTTCATAATTTCTCCTTTAATGAGTAACTAGGAGATTAGCATTCCTCGGGGGTAGAAATGAAGTCTTGAATCACTAAATTATTATGGGAAGATACCTGTTTCACTACGGAAGATACCTGTTTCACTACGGAAGATACCTGTTTCACTACGGAATGTACCCTTGGCGCAGTTCAAAAACCTCTCC
>JANNEE010000477.1:0-4986 GCA_031388325.1 Deinococcales bacterium | reverse complement strand
CGACAGCATTCCACTCTGGAGCTTAAACGAACAAACAGGCGATTGGGTGCAAGAAGGGACTGGAATTGTGATTGAATCAGGTGCGGGAACTCGGGCGCTCGAGGCAACCGTGACGCATTTTAGTTGGTGGAATGCCGACATTGGTTTCACACCAAGCAATCCAAAACCCAAGTGTATTAACGATGTTCCGGGGCAGTACGATAGTATTTTTGAACAAGCCACATTCTGTAAGTTCTTAGCCGAACTCGATAAACCAATTCCAGAACAAAAAAACGTTTTGCGTCCACAAGCCGACCCGCCACGCTTACCTGCTTTTGCTGCAACCACAAATTTGCCAATCGCTGGGAACATCAATTTACCTGTTCCAGCAGGGGTGAATGTTCGCTACACAGGTTGTATTGCCAATAATACTTTTTGTGGTTCGGTGGTGAAAAACTTTGTGGCTGGCTCGAGTGAAACTTTTGAAATTCGCCTCAAACGTACTGACACCGAAGATATTGGTTTGCCATTTGATGCGGTTCGCAACATCAATGCGATTAAACGCTTTACTTTTGACAGCAGCACCAATCCAAATGGGGTCAATATCACCTTAGAGCGCAGCGCTGGCTCGAGTTTTACTGGAACAGCTTTTTTACTCGACCCACAAGGCAACGAAATCAGTAACAAAGGCATTGGTGGCACAAGTCAAGTCCTAGAATCACGATTATTTGCCAGTGGTAAATACATCCTTGAGATTCGCCCTAGTGCCGGCTCGAGTGGTGGTATCAGAATCCGAGTTGAACGCAAAAATTTTGTCACCACCAGCAATTGGACAACACTGACGCAAAGCGCCATCAGAATTGAGGATAATCCGAATGTGCTACTGAACAATGCTGGGCATGGAGCAGCATTTTGGATACAAAAAGATGATTCTATTCAACCAACGCAATACGCATTAAACAGCAGCAGTTTTGATGCGACCAACAACACATGGGATGCTGTTCAACTGCTCGAGACGCAAAGCACTGATTACCCAAATGTTGCACTGGGTATGGCTGGTAACAATGATAAAATCATGATTTGGACGCAGCGTGCAGCTACAAACACGGTGCGTTGGAGTCGCCGTATTGCCAGCAGTAACGCTTGGAGTACAGCCACAAACCTTGCGATTGTCAGTGCCAATAAATATGCCACCAATCCACAAATAAAGATGGACTCGAGCGGCAATGCTGTGGCGCTGTGGCTCGAGTTTGGTGGTTCAAATTTTGGAAATCAAATTCGCTTGGCACGATTCACAGCCACAACTGGAATTTGGGCAGTAGAAACCATAGTGGCTGGAAATTTTCCAGATACACCTGTATTGGCATTGGATACAGCAGGTAACATGGCAGTTTTGTACTTCGATTTTTCTCCAGGTCTTGGCTATTACATCAAGCGCAATGTTGCTGGTGTGTGGAGTGCCGCCACCAAATTATTCACCCCGAGCGCCGCGCCGAATGGTTTTACTTCTACCAAACTCGAGTTAAACGCCAGTGGTAATGGTATGGCAATCTGGGATGACGCTGGAACACTCCGTGCTAGGGCTTATGATTTTGGCACAGACACTTGGAAACCCGTCCAGAGTTTTGCTGGTACAAACGCTAAAATCGGGTTAAACTCGAGCGGAAATGCCAATTTAGTCTACCTCGAGTTTGCCAATCCAGCCGCGCTATTGATGCGAACGTACATTGCCACAACCGACACATGGAGCGCCAGCCAAACCATTTCTGACTCGAGCAATGGTGGTGTGAACTTTGCTTTGAATAACCTCAACATGGCTTTTAACCCAACAGGCGATGCGGTCATAACCTTTGTTAAAGGGCAAGAAACCTTACTATCTTCTCGAGCCTCGAGTGCCAGTGCTTGGACAACCCCAGTACCAGATGGTGCTTTTGAAACTCGTCGAGTTGCCTTGGACGACACTGGCAGGGCTGTGCTTCTGCGAGTTGGATATAACGCCACGCTTTTCAAATACGAAGTTCAAGTTAAACGCATCAACATTCGCTAAAAGGAGTTTTTTATGAAATTACTAGCCCCAATTATTCTGGCTGCCTTACTTGTGGCTTGCCCCAACCCAAGCCCGACCAACCGCGCTCCAATCGCTGCTTTTACCATCTCGAGCAACCCCGCCACAGTTGGCACAACCCTCAATTTTAATGCCAGCACCTCGAGCGACCCAGACGGCAATGTTTTAACTTATGCTTGGAATTTTGGTGATTCCAGCACAGCAACTGGCGTGACAAGCTCGCACGCATTTGCAACCGCAGGTAGTTTCACAGTTACACTAACCGTCTCGGATGGAAAACTCAGCACACCAATCACCCAAAATCTAACCATCAACCCAGTTGGCTCGAGCTTTGGCAAAATCACCTATACCTATCAAAACAATGTCTACCGAGTCAGCGCCCAAGCGAGTGCAACCCCAGAAAATGTCTCGAGTTTAATTACATCTGGCACACGTAAACCCGAGCGGCGCTTAAACATCTCGCCCAACGGAACGTGGCTGGTTCTCGAGACCCAAAACTTAGATGTCGGCTGTGATGGTAATTACTGCCTCGCGGTTGCCCCAAGTGCCAATCCAGCCAGCGCAGGAGTGATACGCACCCCAAATTTAGTTCAAGACTCCCAAGGTTTCCCTGCCATCTCGAGCGACGGCAACCTGATTGTTTACACCGCCAGTGGTGGCGCACATAACTTTGACCTCTGGGCGATTCGTAAGACTGCTAATACTTGGACTGCGCCAGTGCAGATTACCCAAACCAGCACTCAAAATTACAACGACCAAGCTGCCCTCTCGAGTGATGGTAGTAAAGTTTTGTTTGACTGCGGCTTACAACCTTTTGGCGCAGGCGATACCAGCATCTGCGAAATTGGCACAAACGGCACAGGTTTTCGGGTGGTGGTTTCCCCGTCAAATGCGCCCTTGAGTATCATCAAAAAAGGACCAACCCATCACCCAGATTACTTATCGGATGGAAGCATTGCCTTTGACACAGCTTGGGATGAAGATGTGCTGTATAAAATTCTGGGTAGTACCGTCAGCAAAGTTTCACTGGAAAATAACGAAGTCGCCCCATGCGGTTTAGCCAACGGAAAAATAGCCAGTCTTTGGCTCGGCAGAAGCGGCAACAACAATGGGTATCATGAACTGAAAATCATGAACCTTAATGGCTCGAGTCCAACCATGTTGGTACAAGGCATAGATATTGAAGACATCGGCATCGGCTGCGGTGGATAAATTAAGGAAAACTGTCGCCCTGTGAGACAACATGATTAGACCTCTTCTCGAGAAAGGAAACCCATGAAAAATAAATCCCTGATAGTTGCTTTTATTCTTGGCTCGAGCCTAATCGCTTGGGCTGCCTCGAGTACATTAAAGCTCAGTATTAACAGCACGGCGTACAACACAGCTGCAATTGTGCAGAACGGCAAAACCTATATCCCGCTCGAGGCGCTACAAAAAGCTGGGGTCAAAGCCATTGTTTCTAAAACCGAAGTTAAGCTCGAGTTGCCGGGCTTTGTCGGTGGCGCAAACCAACGGGCATCACTCGAGGGCTGCCTTGGTGAAACGCTTTTTAATGGGGTCTGGCGCATTAAAACCACCAAGCTCGAGGTGCTTAAAACCGATAAACTCGGCTGGGGCTTAACGCTCGAGGTCAAAAATGGAAGTCCAGCCACAATCACGCCAGTGGATGCTGGTTTTGATGGGACTGGACAAGGTATTCAATTGGCTTTTGCCGATGCCAGCACGCTTAACGTCGATGCTATGGATGTCCAGAGAGTCACTTTTGCCAGTTTGCCGCCGGGTGGTGCAGTAACGCATCAGCTTAAATTCTTTTATCCGTTTGGGGCAGCCGATAGTGCTATAAAAACCCCGACGAAGTTTCTGCTCGAGCTTAATCCAAAATCTATTGGCGACAGTACCAAAGCTAAAGGGGTGGCGTTTAGCGTACCTAATCCAAGTTTGCGGGTGCGCTTGGATTGTCAAAAGTAAAATCCTCTATTATTACAGCATTTTTATCACGACACGATTTGACGCACTAGCCAACGAAACTCACCTTCGAGCGGTTTTAAGCCCTCGAGAGGAGTTTTATGTTCAAGCGTGTTGTACAAGTTCTATTGGCAGTCGTCCTTTTAGCCGTGGTTGCTGCACCTAATGCCAGTGTCACAACCCCAACCCCAGTTCTCATAGCTGGTGATGACCCCGGTGGTGGAACAGGCGGTTAATTAAAGCGGTAGCGCCAAGAGAATCAGCTTTTGGCGCTACAATACTGACCATGCGAATCAGTCCGACCAATCAATGGAATGAATACTACATGCAATGCAAAAAACTGGTTCGTCAACAACATTGGTTTGCTTTGCAGCAATCCTTTCCAGTCGTCTTGCGCTTGGCGCGTAATGTTAAACAGCATCAGGATTTCTTAAAAATGATTGAACCACTGCAAAGCATCATCTTAAATCCGTCGAATCATCTGATTTATGCTGAATTACTACTTTGCGCTCGAGCTTTTACCAAAGCCCTACATTTTCTCGAGACACTGATGCCAAACCCAAATGCCTTATCTTTATATGCTCTTGCCTTACTGCGAAACCAGCAACCGATAGAAGCCCTTAAACAATCCCAAATTGCCTTACCCACAGGTATCCATTTAGACCTTGCCTACCGAGTGATTGCCGAAGCCAGTTTTGAGATGCGTTTACCAAATTGGCAAAAAGCATTTGGCAAAGCAGTTGACCACACCAAAGGTCGTCAGTGCGGCTATGTCTGGATAGAATGGGGACGAGCTTTAGAACTAGAACTTCAAGGGGCTGCCGCTCGAGAATGCTGGGCAACAGCCCAAGATTTTTTTGAGCAAGATGCCTATTACCAAGCCCAAATCATGGCGAATATGGGTTTATCCTGTGTTAGAGAATTAAAACTCGAGGAAGCAGAAGGTCATTACGCCCAACTCCTGAAACGCGCTTCAC
>JANNEE010000432.1:0-3255 GCA_031388325.1 Deinococcales bacterium | reverse complement strand
GGGTCGGCAAGTCCAGAGAGTTCGACCAATAAATGCTGTGGTGGGTTTTTACGCAAACTCAGTTTCAGCATTGCTTCTGCCAAGTCGTCGCGTCCAGCGCAACACAAGCAACCATCGGAAAATTCGGTCACACCGTCTTCATCCATGTTTTCGATTAACGCGCCGTCTACGTTAATATCGCCAAATTCATTGACGATTACCCCAAAGCGTTTGCCACCTGTTTTAATCAGATGATTGACCAAAGTGGTTTTACCCGCCCCCAAAAAGCCACCAATCACAGTCACGGGAATTTTATGCTTAAAAGAGAACATCGGCAAAGACTAATGGACAATGATGTGAAACAAGCAATAGAATAGGCTACGGGGGGTGAATCGTGTAAAATCACGATTCGTAACGGTTTTTTGACGAAAGGAAATGCTCTGATATGAATTGGCTCGAGTTACTGTACACAATCAGCGCATTGTTTATTTTACTTTGGTTGCATAGTCGGCGGGTTTCTTGGGGACGGATTCCCTTTTTATTTGGCTTGGGTTTTATGGTCACGGCTGTTTGGTTACTCGAGCAGTTGTATACCGAGATGTGGCTGACTGATGGTTTGTATTTTGTACTGCAAGCGGCTTTAATCATTGATTATCTGCTGGAAAAAACCACCACTTGGCGGATGACGGTACTGATGACCGCCTTGGTTGGTTCAATACTGGCACTTTTTGATAACTCTGGGACTTTACTCAGTTTAGGTATCACCATGCCGCAACAAAGTTTGGTTGGTTGGCATAGTGTATTTTTACTGGGTGTGGCTGCCACTGTTACTCTATTTGATGTCTTACTGAAACCCCTTGGTTTAACTCGAATTGTCAGTTTAATGGCAATTTTACCTCTAGGCACATGGTTTTGGTGGAACGCCTGGGCGCGTCCATATACCTTAGAAGCCCAAATTTTGCTGTTGTTGGTGACTTTTGTGGCACTGGCGATGTATTTAGAACGCAGCAACCCAAGACAGACGATGCCAGAATCTCAGGTTGTGGCGTACCAAAATTTACTTGGTACACTCGAGCAACTGGCGAACCCGAGTAAAAGTCGGCAAAGTGCTGAAAGTGATTTGGTCACGACCCTTTTTGGCACGGCTCGAGTCATGGCAAGTGGCAGCAGCGATAATGAACTTTGGGAAAAACTTTTGAGTACCGCCGTGCTGCTTGTACCAGGGGCAGAGGGTGGCAGTTTGCGTTTGCGAAGTAGTGCTGGTTTTCGGTTTGTTGCCCAGCAAGGCTATAACCAAAATCTAACAGAATTAGAATTAAGCGAAAAAAATGCTCGAGAGTGGCATGGGGATGCTTTGGCATGGCATCGGGGCGAACCACGAATTGCCCGTCAGCCCGAAGTGCTGTTGGGTTTAAGCTCCCCCCAGCAACAACAAATTCTACAAAACAAACGAATTCGTGCCAATTTATATTTGCCCGTGGTGGTCGGCAATGAAGTCGTGGCGGACTTAAATTTGGATAGTTTTAGCAACGAAATGGCTTTTAATGATGATTCGATTCGGGCAGCACGACAATTTGCGGTTCAAATGGGAGCGCTGATGTCTGCCCAACGCGAACGCAAAGAACTCGAGGCTCGCCTTCGTGAATTTGCTTCCTTAGAAGCGGTTGCCGAAGCGCTGCATGATGCCAGAACCCCAAGCCGAATTGCCGAAAGTGTTCTCGAGCAGGCAACTATTTTACTGAATGTGCCGCACAGTGCTTTTTTACTGGTTTCCAGCGATGGTCAGCTTTTAAGGGTTTTATCGGTTCGTGGTTTATTTGAAAATATGATTAGTCATGGTGTTCCTCGAGGACAGGGTTTATCTTGGGCGGCGCTTGAAGCCAGAGGCACAATTTACTCGGCGGATGTACTGCGTGACCCCCGTTCTTTTGACCCAACGCCCCATATTCAAGTACCAGCCCATTGTCAATTGACTGTTCCAATTTTAGATTCAAGCGGCGCACCACTTGGAGCATTATTGGTGGCACGCAATTTACCTGAGCAATTCACCAACCTCGACCAACGCCTGACCGAAGTGATTGCCAAAGTCTCTGGCAGTGCCTTAGAGCGTATCCGTGCCACCGAGAACTTAGAACGCCAAGTCTTTGAAAGTCGCAATTTGCTCAATTTAGCCCGTTTACTCGAGGGCAACGACAGCCAAGCCTTGGAAAATGCCCTTGAACGGGTACGACAACTGGCAGTAGCAGATGCTGCCGTGCTACTACGCAACGAAAATGATGCTTTAAGCCTGCAAATTCTGGTCGGTAAAACCCCGACTGAAGATACGATTGCTAAAAGCCTAAAACTCGAGCCTTTAACGGTTTGGGCAAAACAACCCGTGCAACGCAGTCTCGAGTTGAGTGCCGAAGTGATTGGCTTAACCATGCGTCAAATTGGGGTGCGTTCGATGTTGGCTTCGATGCTTGATAGTGGCGGCACACTGCTCGGCACATTGGTGGTCTACCGCTTTGACCAAACAGGTTGGAATGCCAGCGAAAAAGCCTTGATTGCGGCGGCTGGCGGGATGATTGGGGCGCTGTTATCGCGCTTAGAACGCTTAGAGACCTTAGAAGCTGCTTATGAAGGTTCGCTCGCCATGATTGGTAAATCCTTAGAAATGCGCGACCTCGAGACTGGAAACCACACCGAACGGGTGACGCAAATGGCAGTGCAGATGGCACGGGCATTAAATTTAAGCGAAGCCGAAGTTCGGGCGATTCGTTGGGGGGCGTACCTACACGATGTTGGTAAATTTGCGATTTCCGATTCGGTGCTGCGTAAACCCGGTAAACTCGATGGCGCAGAACGCTTACTGATTCAAGAACACCCACAAAATGGCTATGACCTGATTAAAGACATTCCTTTTTTACCCTTAATCACCAAGCACGTGGTTTTGTACCACCATGAACGCTGGGATGGGACTGGCTACCCAACCCGATTAGCCAATGAAGATATTCCCTTGGCAGCCCGAATTTTTGCGGTCTGTGATGTTTTTGATGCGCTGCAAAGTAAACGCACCTACAAAGAAGCCTTTACCTTGGAACGCACCTTAGCCGAATTGTACTCGAGCGCCCATAACGGACATTTAGAATTGCGTTTGGTGCGTTTACTTGAACGAATCCTCAAGGAAAACAGTGCTGTCCTGAGCAGCAGTTCAGCCAGTCTCGTCAGACCCACGGGTATACTCGAGCCGTGATTATTGCCATTGGGGTTGACTTAATAGAACTGCACCGAATC
>JANNEE010000114.1:0-4783 GCA_031388325.1 Deinococcales bacterium | reverse complement strand
ATCGCTCAGTTTAATACGTTGGTTAGCACTGGTAAATTTGATATTCGCACTTATTTTCAAGGGCTGCGGGCGGTCAACGACTTATACAGCAAAAAAGGGTACGGCGCAAATACGCCGCGTGGCTACATTGGTTCAGGACCGAATATCGAACTATCGAACCTCGAGAATGGGGTGCTAACGATTATCATTAACGAACTAAAAATTGCCGCCATAGATGCCACAGCGCTTGGCATTGACCCAAGTAGCTTATCGCAAAAACCGGGCGATTTCTTTAATTACCAAACGCTGATTAAAGAAACCCGTAATCTGGCGCGGGGACGTGATAAACAAGTCGGAATTGTTCTCGAGCCAAGCGGCGATAACTCGGTGATTGTGACTTTTACCATCGAGGATGCACCCGCTGGTCCAATTCAAACCATTCGGATTTTAGGCAATACGGTTATTCCAACAGACCGTATACGGCGTTTGGTGACGCAAAAATTGGGCGATACCTACAATGCTCAAATTGCCAGAGAAATTGATTTTACGGCTATTTCCCAAGCCTACACCGAGGCTGGCTATACGATTGTCAGTACACCCGATGTCAGTTACGCTGATGGTGTGTATACATTGCGGGTTCTCGAGGTCAAACTGGTGGGTTATGAATTAAAATGGCGTAACGCGCACCGCAGCCAAGACCGAATTATTCTGCGTGAGTTGCCCAAAGCCGGTGGCTTACTGGATTTTAATAAAATTCGCAATTCTTTTCGTAACATTCAAGCCCTAGGGGTACTCAAAGATATTCGTCCGGATATTAAACCCGCCCCAAGTGGCAAACCCGAAGAAGTGATTTTGGTACTTGAACTCGAAGAAGGCAGTACAGGCGAGGTTTTACCTGGTCTAACTTTTTCGACTTTAGACGGTTTTGCAGGCAACTTGACTTACAGCGAACGCAATGCTTGGGGTGTAGGACACCGCATGAATGTGACTTTTCAAGCCCAACCCAACGACGCTGGGCAAGTGGTCAGTGGTGGTTTTTCGTATTCAATTCCTTGGCTTGATTTTAACTTTTTAGACTTTGCCACCAACCGCACCGAAATATCGGTTTATTTTTCCTCCAATGTGGCTTCTAAACGGGTCGTCGAATTCACCCGTACTTTTTTAGATTTACCAACCACGGCTAACATTAACGAAGGTCCTCGTTATTTTAGTACCCGCAACACTGGGGCTGGAATCAGCTTAGGCAGACAACTTTTTAGTAACTTCACAATTCGCATTGCCTTTGATTTCCAGTACGAACAAAATTTTCTCGAGACTCCAGGAGATGTCGCTACAAAGCCATTCAACAACACCAATAACCAAGCTGCCGTGGATGCTCGAGCAGGTACTGCCCAAGGTGTGCCACTAAATAACTTAACCGCCTATGTCAGTTTGTCGGGTGAATTCAACACCAAAAACCGCGAAGATTTCCCGACCCAAGGCTGGCTGGTTCAAGGTAGCCTTGGTTATGGTTTTGGCACTGACCGCATAGATTCAACCCTGCCCAACGCCCAGCCACGTCCCTTATCTTGGACACAAGGCACATTTGGTTTTCGTACCTACCTTGGGCTAGGTTGGGATTCACAAGGCAAATTTGGCGTTGGTGGCGATGACCGTAACTTTGCGCTGGCTTTTAGGTTTAACGCCGGGGCGCTCTTTGGGGTAGCCCCAAGCAGCCGTATTTTTAGTATTGGTGGGGCAACTGCTTCTGAAGCGATTAACTTACGTGGATTTGACTTTGGTGATTTACGCGGCGATATTTATTACACTGGTTCACTCGAGTTGCGTTTTGACTTTGGATTACAAACCGCTTTTACGTATGGTTTACTCGGTATTGCTTGGATTGATTTTGGCAACGCTTGGGGTGGTGACAGCCAATTCAGGGCTGATCGGGCTGGAACAAAAATTCCTTTTGGGGTGCAATTTGGGTATGGTCTCGGGGTGCAAATCAATCTTGGCTTTGGGGGTATTCAACTCCCTGCGATTCGCTTGGATTACGGTTGGAGTGCTTGGAATCCGGGCGGTAAGTTCTACTTTAGACTTGGTTTCCCGTTCTAAAAAATAAATCTTGCGTAAAGTCGAAGGTATTACCTTCGACTTTATTGTACTTTCTGTCCATCAATATAAACTGCTTCTAGGCTTAAATCTTCGTTCAGCACCACCAAATCGGCTCGAGCATTCTTAGCAATTTTGCCACAATCACTTAGCCCTAAATACTGGGCAGGGTGACTTGAAGCGAGCTTTACTGCTACTTCAAGCGCTAATCCAGCCTTGACCGCATTCTGGACAGCACCAAGCATGGTCAGAATACTGCCCGCCAATGTGCCATCTGGCAGTTTTACCGCGCTGTTCTCGAGCTTTGCCATTTGTCCACCAAGGTCGTATTGTCCGTCTGGCATTCCCGATGCCCGCATTGCATCGGTAATCAGCATCAGTTTTTCTGGTTTGGCAAAAAAAGCCGCTCGGAAACTCGAGGGGTGAACGTGCAGAAAATCTAGAATCACTTCGCCGTAGGCATTGGGGTTGCCAAGCAGCGCCCCCAGCACCCCGGGTTTGCGTCCCTCGAGTCCGCCCATGGCGTTGTACAAATGTGTACCACTAATTTGCGTAGCGCGTTTTAATTGGCTGGCGAGTTCAAAAATTTGGTTGGCATCTTCGGCACTACCCACAGTATGACCTAAACTGATTCGCACACCAGCCTCGAGAAAAAGTTTAGCGGCTTCAAGTGCATGGGGGATTTCAGGGGCGAGGGTCACGACTTTAACCACAGCCAACTCGAGTACCGCGCTTACCCGTTCAGGGGTTGGGTGGATTGCAAATGGCGGTTGTGCCCCGAGTTTATGCGGTGAAATAAAAGGTCCTTCTAAATGCGCCCCTAAAATTCTCGAGCCAGTCCAATCGGGGGCTTGCATGGCTTTTTGGATGTTTTTTAAGGCACTCAAAACATTCTTCCAAGGATTGGTGATGGTGGTCGCTAAAAGCGCAGTTGTGCCGTGTTGGGCATGATATGCTGCCAGTTTCTTAATGCCCTCTAGTCCGTCCATGGTGTCGCCGCCACCACCGCCATGCACATGGACATCTATAAAACCGGGGACGATAAATCGGTTGGGGGCATTTAATTTGGAGCGAATCCCAAGAATCCGAGTATCGAATTCAAGTTCGCCACTGTGCCAACCTCTGGGGGTGAGAATCTGACCAGATAATTTCATGCCCTAGAGCATACGTCACACTGCCCTAGAGCATACGCTAGGCTTTGAAGTACAGTGTACAAATGATGTCCCTAGAAACACTCTATCCAGCGCTGGTCTCGAGGGTCGAACCTGATTCGGCTGCCCAAAAAGCGGGTGTACAAGCAGGCGATTCACTGATTCGGGTCAACAACAAAGCCATTACCGATATTCTGGCGTATCGCCGTGAACTCGAGATTGGCGATGTGACGCTCGAGGTACAGCGCACCGACGGCTCGAGTCTGCATTTTGCGGTCTCTTGGGAAGACCCCGGTCTCGAGTTTAGCGAAGTGCTATTTGATGGCATTAAAATCTGTGCCAACAAATGCGAATTTTGTTATGTGCATCAGATGCCTAAAGGTTTTCGCAAGAGCCTGTATGTGATGGACGATGATTACCGTTTGTCTTTTTTATACGGTTCGTTTGTGACCCTCACCAACTTAGCCGAAGAAGATTTTGACCGAATTTTATCAGAGAACCTTTCGCCGCTTTATGTTTCGGTTCACAGTACCGACCAAGCGCTTCGTGCCGATATGATGAAATGGTGGCGCTTAAAGGTCAAAGACCCCGAAAGTACCAAAATTCAAGAAACCCTTAAACGTTTAGAATCCATAGATTTGTACACCCAATTGGTGCTGCTGCCAAACCGCAACGATGGGGTGCATCTCGAGGAAAGCCTAGAATATCTCTCGAGTCTACCGAATGTGCTGTCGGTCGCCTGTGTGCCGCTTGGATTGACCGACCACCGTAAGAATCTGCCTTCCTTACGCCCATTTAACCGCGAAGAAGCCCAAGATGTACTGCGAATCGCCCACAAGTGGCAAAAGAAAATGCTGCTTGAACGCGGTACACGCTTTATTTTCCCCTCCGATGAATTTTATATTTTGGCTGGCGAACCACTGCCTCCCGAAGAGGCGTATGAGGGCTATCCAATGCTCGAGAATGGTGTCGGGATGGTCAGGGATTTTTTAAGCGGCGAATTACCACCTTTACCCAAAGCTGTTCCGGGTACAAAAGTGATTTTGGGAACAGGCAAACTCTTTGCGCCAATTCTGGACTTAGCCCTCGAGCCGCTTCGGGCTGTCCGAGGCTTACATCTCGAGGTGCGGGCATTGGAAAATAAGACCTTTGGCACAGTCACCACTGTGGCGGGATTACTGACTGGACGGTGTTTTCTTGAGAATATAGGTACAGCCGAAGCCGATTTACTGATCGTTAGCCCAAGCACCTTGCGTTACGGCACAGAGCTAATGCTGGACGATATAAGTTTAACCAATTTACGGCAAAATCTAAAAATGGATGTGCGCTCTGGTGGCAAGAATCTAGGCGAACTGGCAAGGGTGATTCTCGAGAATGCCCAAAGCAGTTTGCCGCAGTTTGGCTACAGCGCTCACGCGGTCAAGGAACGCAGGGCTTAAAAACCTAACTTTTAGTTCAGTTGTTTTTTTTTGGTTGTATCTCCTAGAATCTGAATTCGAGTGCAGACTCGAAAGGGGAGTACATTATGTTAGAAGGTTTTAAGAATTTTTTGATGCGCG
>JANNEE010000302.1:0-7325 GCA_031388325.1 Deinococcales bacterium | reverse complement strand
AAGTCGGTCGGGACTCATGACCTTCACCAAAACAGGAGACGGTGTGTCAAACCTCGAGATTAGCCTCAACCCACCCAGCTTAAAACTGGACTCCCAAGCCATTGGTATCACCCCGCATTGGCTAAATGTAGTGGCTTACCTCGCCCTGCGCTCACTCGAGAACAACCCCATCTGCACCCCTGAAGAACTCTGTGCTGTAACTGGTTGGAATAACAAACCCAGCAGTAATGCCGTTAGCATCATCAAATTCCATCAAAAGCACCCAAACTTAATCGTGCCAGAAGATAAATCCGCCGCCATTAAGCAGTACCGCCAAGCGCTCGAGCTTGCAGAGGCGCTGGGCAGCAAAGACCAGATTCGGGAAATGCGCTTAAAAATAGAAATTTAAGGTGTGATGAACAACTGGGAAGGCGAATTGCTAAAAGATGCTAACGAACAAAGTGACAAATTTTACATTGGCAGCAAGAATTAGAAGTTGAGGAGGAAATTATGAAAAATGCAGGTTTGGCAGCAGTTATTTCGTTATTCGTTCCTGGTGGTGGACAGATGTATGCTGGACAATTGACACGTGGGTTCATCATCCTAGGCTCATATATCGTTGGTGGTATTATTTTTGCTGTCATTCTGGGGGCTACAGCAGTCTCAAGTAATGAGTCGTTAATAAGAGATGCAATGGCAGGTCGTGCAGTCAACCCGTATGCTCCAACAGCCAGCATTTCCGCAGTTGGAGTGATTGGTTGGATTGTCCTTGTGGGTATGTGGATTTGGCAAGTGTACGATGCTTATACCATAGCCAATAAAAGTTCTTCACAAGCATAGTCTGAGTTAGGCAGATTAAGGCTTACATAGTGCAGTCTTAATCTGCTCAAAATATTCTTGAGGTGATTTATGCGAAAAATTTCTGTTGTGATTTTACTTATAATTCTTTGTGCCTGTTCGCCAAAAATGGGAAAAATAACAGTGAATTTTCTTAATCCACCACCAACAAGGGTATACACAAAAATTTATTCAGAAAGTGAAAATAAATACTACCCTTCAGATACAAAAACCCTTCCTTATGGAAAATATAAGATACAAATCGATCCATCTGAGTTTTTAGATCGAGGGAAATTTTTTGATGTTGAGTATACTTCTAGAATTAGTGAACAGAGATTTGAGATCCAAGAAGAAAGCAAATCAATTGATTTTGAATACACAAAAAAATCATTTGGCTTGTTTGTGGTAATTTCAGGTGAAGAAAGAAATTGTAAAATTTATCTAATTTCAGAAAAAAATGTTATCAGCAAAAAAATGTATTGGATTCCATACAAAAAGGCGCTTAATCAGGATTGTCTTGTAAAATATATCGTTGATCAGAAAAATAAAAGAATTTGGGCATTGAATTACTCTTATGGGTATAGACCAGAATGGTATCTTCAATATATTAGTTTTTCTGAATTGAATCGAGTAAAAGATGGAGATTGGATACTTTGGAATTCATTTGAAATCGATTTTCAAGATAGCAATTTTAATTCTTCAACTGAATACGTTTTAGTGAAATCTATGGCTCTTGACAGTGAAGGAAATTTAATTATTATTTCAGGTTCTGCTTTGTTTCATGTTGTAAATATAGATGGAAAAGGTAAAATAATTAGAAAACAAATAAAAAAACCAATACATTTTGATACAATGGAATCAGAATATAAAATTGCTTATGAAAAACTTTTAATTAAATACAAACAATTTGCTGAAAATGATTTTTATATCCCTCCTCTAAAAATAGATAATTTAATTTTAAAGAATAGAAGAGATGATTTTTCGATTATCTATAAAAATTCTGGCGAAGAGTTTTCTCATTCAGTTAAAAATATCCAGTATTTTTATAATTTAGACTATATTAAACCATATTAAGTACCCAAGCCTAATTACATTGGATTAATTCTTGAGCGGAATTTACGTGTGAGACAGATTTTTATCACAAACACTAAGCTCAAAAGTCAAACATAAATATGCTGTGGTACTTATGTATAGTAATTTGCCTCATAAAAGTAATTGTAAAGCCGTCAAATTTGGTAAGTGCTGTTCTGATCGCAGAATCAATGGTGAGTATTAAAGTTTTTATTGTGACTTAAAAAAATAAAAACTTGCTGTCTCGAGAAAATAAATTCTTACTTGGTGTAAAAAAAGAGGTATTTGATATGAGTCAAAAACTAACAGGTCGTATTGGTGGAAAGTTGTCTGGCTTTGACCTCAATTTAGCATGGCAAGACGAACAATTATCAGGTCGTATTGGTGGAAAAATCGGTGGTATGGATTTGCGCCTAAAGCGGTCAGGTTCTGAGGTCTCGGGGCGTATTGGTGGTTTAATTGGTGGGCATGACATAAAAGGTATTGTCAAGCATGAATCCATAGACATTCGTTTAGGTGGTGGCTTTGTTGGTGCAACAGCAGCCGTCAAAGTAGAACCAACTAGCGCGACGGGGCGGTTGGGTGGAAAATCATTTGGCTTTGATTTGACACTGACAAAAAATAGCAATGCCATAGAAGGAAGATTTGGAGGTGGCACATTAGGAATGGATGTTTCGCTTTCTACAGATATGCCTTTTGAGATTTCCATTATTGCTGCCTTAGTTGCAGGTTGGTTAACGGTTATAGCTTCAAATAAATAATGAAGGTAAGAGGGGTGAGTTATGAAAAAGTCAAGTTTTATAAGTCTTCTAGTTTGCCTGATTGGAGCTTCGGTTGTTTTGGCACAATCAACAGGGAACTGGGTTTTTAGGGTGTACACACAAATCAGCCTAAGCAGCCTTGAACCACAAAAGGGTGTAGTGGTTGCCTCTGCATTTATTCCTGTAAATGATTTTCGGGTTTCGGGTGAACTGTATATCAATGGTAAATCCATAGCAAAAGATTCGCGATTCTGTTCTATAAAAATCGGTTGTGAATTTCAATTCGGTTGGTTTGGGGTGCTTGCCTTTTGGTTTGATCCACAAAAAGACACGATCAAAGCCGTTTTTAGAAAAGATGGTCTGTTTAGTCAAGAAACCAGTACAGAACGTTATGCTCTTGAGGATAATGGGGCGAAAATCCGTTTGGATAACGTAGTAGTTCAGTAATTTGAATGCCGATAAAAATAAGGAGAAATTGTTATGCCAGACAAAGTTAAGTGCGTGTAGGGCGGGCTATGCCCGCCTTACCCCTTATTCACGCACTTCTCGAGCCTAGCCAGCTTGGGCTTAGGCGCTCGGCTAGGCAAGGATAAAGTATGGAAGATTCTAAAAAAGCAATGGAAAATGAGGCGGGTCTCAGGGGTGAAACTGTGCGTTCTGAAATGCCCGTTTTTGCAACAGTACACGGTAGTCATGGCTATCCTGAACATCTGCACCGAGCTTTGAGAGGGTTATTGGAATGGTCACACGCCCCGACAATGCAAACCAAAAAAGATGACTCACTCGAGTCACCTCAAGAAGCCGAACTTCGATTTAAGAGACGATTTATCAGCATCAAAAAAGAACAACAGCAAATACTCGAAACAATTATCCGAAGTACCTTCGCCACACAGCAGGTACACTTATGTTGCGCCGTGGTGTCCTAATTGAGGTTGTATCCAAGACCCTCGGGCATAAAGACATCACGGTTACATATAAGGTTTATCGTCATGTTCTCGAGTCAGAGAAACGCGCACATCTTGTGGATTTGTTCGAGACGATTCCAGTGATTCAAAGTCCAGTAGCGCAACCCTTAAATTGACCCAAAAACAGCTTTTTACTGAGTTTAAGGTCACAGCAAACCCTCGAGTATAAAACTCTACTCGAGGGTTTGATTTATAGCGTTCTACACGCTATTTTTGGCGCACCCAGAGAGGCTCGAACTCCCGACCCGCGAGTTAGAAGCTCGCTGCTCTATCCGGCTGAGCTATGGGTGCATCAACGCCCAAGGATTCTAAAGCCAAGGCTCGAGATGTGCAAGTGCAAAAAAACTTTGGAGGTAGACCTCCAAAGTTCTGTGGCTTAGTTTTTTAGGGTACAGTCAAAAATACGGCACTGACAGGACCCCAGTTGTTGCTCGAGTCGCGTCCACGCACAAAAATCGTATGTTTGCCTGAACTCAGTCCTGCAGCGCTGATATTGGCGCTGGCATTTTCGCTCGAGGTGTTAAAACTGCCGTCTGTGGCGCTCATGGTATTGGCGACTGCACCACTTGCCCAAGGTGGGGTATCTATGTAGTATTCGGCGGCGGCTACGCTTTGGGTTGGTTCTGTGCCGTTGGTATTGCTAAAGCGTGTGTCGTTGAGGCTGGCGGTTAAGGCGCTGCCTGCAAGCGTGAGATTTAAGGCATCTGGTCCGGCTGGTAATTGATAGGGCGCTCGAGCCACACGAATGGCGTACAGCAAAGCATTTAAGTTATTTGGCAAGATGGTGTTGGTGAAATCAGAGCATGGTTGAAAGAACGACGTGCCGAGTTCAAAGGTGTATGAGGCAATGCCAAGTGTGCCGTAAACATAATCATCGGATGTGCCACTGGTTGGGTATAAACCAACCGATTGCTGCGGAGTGTAATTATTAAAGTAAGCAAATTTACGCCCAAGGGTTTGTAAGGCTGTTCCGTTTGGGGCGGCACTGCTGCGGCTTCCCCAAGGCCAGAGTACCAGTTGGCTGTAACTGTGCAGTGTAATGAAAATGCCACTGGTGCTGGCGGGCGCGGCATCGGTGGTGTTTGGTCCGCGTTGGTCTGGGAAAAGGCTCGAGGCGTAGTTTTGAATGCCTTGGGTTTCCGGCTCAGAAGCGGCACTTGGTCCTCGGTAGGTTTCGTTGCATTGGTTGCTGCTCGAGCCGCCAGTGTTCCATTCAAAGCTGCTGTTGCGGTTCAGGTCTGCGCCTTTGGTGCTGCTGCGGCAATAATTGGTATTGTTATTTTTGCGCCATAAAACCCCAGCCTCGGCTTTTTTACGTCCATCAGGGTTGGCTTGTAATAAGAAATGGACTTCATGATGGTCAAGCATCCAAGTCACATCGGGGTTTGTCCCATAATTGCTGGTCAGGTACTCGGCGAGGCGGGTGGCGAGTTCGGCGGTGGTGTACTCTCGAGCATGAATTGCACTCATGATAAAGGCTTTGGGTTTTGTGCCAGCAATGTTTTTATTGGTCAGTTTTAGAACCCGAAGGTCATATCCACCAGTATTTCGGGTTTTCTGCCAGCTATCGCCAACATCAGACCAAGTGGCAAGGTTGGGATAAGTATTAACGATATTCTGAGCGCCAGTGTAGGTTTCTTCGACCGTGCGGTAACAAGTGTAACCACTGATGGTTTGGGTTTTAATACTTGCAAGTCCTTGTGTGTCTATTTTGCGAATCAAGTTACTTTGTTGAGTGGTGAGGGCGGTGTCTACACTGACTTCGATTTTTAGGCTAGGCTCGAGGTCGCGTAATTTAGCAAAATCTTCTAGGTTAAGGTCGGTCAATAAGTAACCTTTGGCGTAATTCATTTCGATAGGTTCAAAGCTAATCGCGATTTTTCGGGCAGTGATGTCATCACTAAATTTGACGCGGCTAATCACCAATTCGTTTTGCTCAAAAGCGTATTTTTCTGCTTGGCTGAGGTTGCCAAGTTCGCTTTGGGTGCTGGCTTTTTGACAGCCCACCAAAGCCAACGCCGCAAAAATAGCAAGGACGGGTGTTGAATTACGCCAATGATTCATGATGACCTCCACAGTAAAACCCTAGAACTGAATACCATCTTAAACTAAAGCTGAACCAGAATGTAAGATAGCATTCAGTTCTGTACTGCAAAACCCGAATATCTAGGTTTCATTGACTTGTCAATGAAACCCATGTAGCTTAAATCTATGCAAACCTATCCCATCAGACTCGAGTGGTGCTGTGCTGCCAGCATCAAGCGTTCTAAGTCTGGTTAGATTAAAAATTACAGATTTTTTGAATGGCATTATTTTTTAATTTGTCTCGAGAATATCTTGAGGACAGTTTTTTCAAAGCTCATGGTTTTTAGGATTAGGGTGCTTTATGCGTGTTTTGTTAATTGGGGCTGGTGGGGTCGGTGGGGCTTTTGCGGTTATCGCAGCGCGACGCAGTTTTGTTTCATTTTTAGTGGTAGCCGATTTTAGATTAGAAAAAGCCCAAGCTGTGGCAAGTGTGGCGGCTCGAGATGGGCTTGAAGCAGTGGCAGAAACCGTGGATGCCAGCGATTTTATCAGTGTTTTGGGTGTTGCTAAAAAACATCGTGCGGATGCAATTATCAATCTCTGCGCTCCGCTTTTTAATCCGCCAATTTTTAGGGCAGCCTTTGAACTGGGAATTATTTATTTGGATACCGCCGCCAATCTCTCAGAACCACATCCTATCGACCCGTACAATAAAATTGGTAAGACTTTAGGGGTGGATCAATTTGCAGCCCATGACGCTTGGCTGCAACGTGGAGCGCTCGGCATCACCAGCATCGGGGTTGAACCGGGGCTTTCGGATGTCTTTGCCCGTTATGCAAAAGATTATTTGTTCTCGAGCATCGAAGAAATTGGTGTCCGAGACGGCGGGAATTTACAAATAGATGGCTTTGCCTTTGCACCAACTTTTAACATTTGGACAACCCTCGAAGAATGCCTTAATCCACCGATTTTTTACGATAAATCGCGTGGTTGGTATACGGGCGAACCGATGAGCCAACTCGAGATTTTTGATTTTCCAGATGGTATTGGTAAACTCGAATGTGTGGCGGTCGAACACGAAGAAGTGCTGTTTATTCCGCGTTACATAGATGTGCAGCATGTCAGCTTTAAGTACGGGCTGGGTGCAGAATTTATTGATGTCTTAAAAACCCTGCATAAACTTGGGCTTGATTCGACCAAAAAAATCGAGTTCGGTAACTTTGCGATTTCGCCAAGGGATTTTGTGGCGGCTGCCCTGCCCGACCCTGCCAAGTTGGGCGACCGGATGCACGGCAAAACCTGCGCCGGAACATGGGTCAAAGGCATTGGTAAAAACGGTTTGCCTCGAGAAACCTATTTGCATCACGTGGCAGATAACGCCATCACAATGCGTGAATATGGTTGTCAAGCCGTGGTCTGGCAAACCGCTATTAACCCCTTGATTGCCCTTGAACTGATTTTTAACGGCGCATGGCGTGGCGCGGGAGTTTACTGCCCGGAGCATTTTGAAGCCAAACCTTTCCTCGAGATGTTAGCTGTATACGGCGCACCGCACCGTATACAAGAACGAATTTAATTTTGGCATTGTGTGGCTCGAGACACTCTTAATGCCGCCCAGTCAAAACGCGGAGATTCGGCTTCGTTTGCCACATTGGGTTGGCTTGGCACGGGCAGATGCAGTGCCGCG
>JANNEE010000258.1:0-1876 GCA_031388325.1 Deinococcales bacterium | reverse complement strand
TGTACCAGTAACCCAATCGGTTGTTCCCTTCCAGAAGGCTTGGTTGACCGCGCTTGGCATGGCATCCGAGGCATCAAAACGAGCGGCTTTTGCCTCGAGAATAATACTAGCGAAAGCCGACTCGAGTTTGGTTGGGTAGAGCTTGAGGGTTTGATCTTTATGTGGGAACAGACCGCCACCTGCTTTAATCCAAGGGTCAGCCGAAGCACCAGTCGCAAGGAATGCCATGAATTTCTCGACTTCTGGGCGGTTCTTGCCTTTGAACATCACAAATTGGTCGCCGCCAACCAGTGCGGTTTGAGGCAATTTGGTGTTGATCATTGGGAGGACAAAGACACCAACGTTCGCGTCTAAGTTCTTTTGGATGCTGTCCTGCATAAATGCCGTGGCAAAGCTACCCTGCATATGTAGCCAGCATTGGCTTGGGTTGCTGAATAACCCTTGAGCCGATGGGATAAAGTTGGTGGCGGCGATATTGGCACGTCCACCGTAAACAGCTTTGGGGTTGCTCCAGATGCTGTCTACAACTTGGAAGGCATTTTTGACGGCGGCAGAGCTAAACTTGACATCATTGGTAATCCATTGGTCATAAACACTGGCTGGTTGGGTGCGGAGCATGATGTTTTCAATCCAGTCGGTGGCAACCCAACCGGTTGCGCCGCCGGATTCCATACCGACACACCACGGTGAGGCTTTGGAGCTTTCCATGGCTTTGGTCATGGCTTGGAGTTCGACCCAAGTCTTTGGTACTTTATAACCAGCCGCTTCAAAAGCTGGTTTGTTGTAGAAGACTAAGCCTTTGACATTGACACGGTGGAACACGCCGTAAATTTTCTTGTCGTTGGCACGTCCGAGTTCTCCCCAAGCTGGTGCATAATTCTTTTTGATTTGGGCTAAGGTAATGCCATTGACTGGGGCAAGCACGCCTCGAGCCGCGAGGTCTTTCATTACGCCCGGTTGAGGCAACGCGGTGATGTCTGGGTAGTCACCGCTTTGAACACGGACATTCAAAACTGTATTGAAATCAGCACTGCTGGCGTAATTGACTTTGATACCGGGGTTCTTGGCTTCAAAGGCGTTAATCACAGCTTGGAAGGTTTTAGCTTCTTCGCCACCGAAAGCACCCAAGATGCTAATGGTTTTTGTACCTTGTGCAAGGGCGAGGGTGAGTGGCAAGACTGCCATACCAGCGAGTACCATATACCGTTTTTTCACAATAACCTCCGGAAGAACCTTTACAACTTAGCGATTTCGAGTTATTTCCAGTCTAGCCTTATTCAAGTAAAGAATGTTCTAAAACAAGCAAAATAAGGAGGTATTAACCTGTGAAAAGAGTTGTCGAAAGCGTTTACGAAATATACTGTAAGCGCTTACGGTTGTCAATAGCCCAAGAAAATACAGCAAATAGAACCGCTTTCCCGTAGACTGGCTCGAGTATGAACTATCCGATTTCAGGAGTTTACGAACACCATAAAAGCCGCCCCGAAGCCCGTAAGTATTACCAAGTCTTGGGTTGTGCCAAACACACCGAAACGGGTGAAGTGCTGGTGGTTTATATTCCGCTCTATGTAATCCCGCAACACACAGGGCTGCGTTTACAGGTGCGCCCAGTGAGCATGTTTGTCGAAACCGTCGAGAAAAACGGGGTTCAAGTACCGCGTTTTAAGTACATTGGTGCAGAACTTTAATTGTGATTGACCTATATCCTTGCGGTCAAGAAGTTATTCTTGGACAATTCTATAGCTCATCACCAACTTCACCATTCTATACTCAAGACCAGATTCGTTCTATACTTCTATCCATGATTACTGCGATTGTTTTGGTTCGTGCCACTCGAGATGCCATTCCAGAAACCGCCGAGCGTTTGGCTGCCCTG
>JANNEE010000364.1:0-4614 GCA_031388325.1 Deinococcales bacterium | reverse complement strand
CGAGAGTATGAAGTTCCCATTTTTGAATGGGAGTGGGTTGATTCGTCTTGCAGAATTCCCTAACGATACCTTCCGTGGTTGGAGTTAGGCAGTACAAAGCGCTTGGACTGTAAAACTGTGTGGTATAGCCAAGCGCTTTGTACTGCCTAACTCCAACCACGGAAGGTATCGTTAGGGAATTCTGCAAGACGAATCAACCCACTCCCATTCAAAAATGGGAACTTCATACTCTCGAGTCATCTCAATCTGCACCAGTAGAACCAGTAGATTTAGAGAAATTGGATGTTTGGAATGCAGAAACGGGCTATAATGCGTATGGATGCGCTGCCAATTGGCTAACCTATGATGATAAACCAATGCCAACATGGAACGGACGAACCAATCCACTGCCAGATAACATCAAACTGCGGTGGGTAAAAACGGCACAAGCAATTCGAGAATCCGCAAGCTTACCATTCTAAAAAATTAAATCTGAGTCTAAACCTGATTATCCTCGGGTTTTTTTGTACTTCTAACCTGAGCCAGCCTTGCTCATAAATCCTGAGCCTTTGCAATCTTTACTTTCTCATTCTTTTTTGGTTCGTGACAATAAGCCTGACCATTTGTGACAATAAGCGTGATGCAGTTTTGTCATTTGTGACATATACTGTGATTCAAGGTGTTTCGGTTGTTTTTCCACTTCATCGCGTTTGGTTTCGCGTGAATGACGGTAAAATTCAGGAGTATTCCGCTTGATTACGCTGTATTCCGTTTGTGCCACTTACCTTGATTCATCACAAACTTACCTTGATTCATCACAAACAGCATCACAATCACAGCCACTTACCTTGATTCATCACAAGCCTCGTGGGAAATCAATCTAAAAAATACCTTTCTTTTGGGGTTTTGTGGGAATGAGTGGTAAATCTGGGGAAAGCGTGATAACCTGTGTTATCAGCGCTTCTTCTTTTGCTGGGCGTGGTTATTCTTGGGGTGGTCTCGAGAAGCGCTTGGCGGCGAGGTGGGAATGGGTGGGAGATGCCCTTCGGAGAGTACCCTTACGCAATTGATGACAAAGGTCGGGTGGTGATGCCGCCGGACTTTCGTAAGTTTGTCGAGGATGGCATGGTGCTGACTCGGGGCTTTGAGGGTTGTGTCTATGTTTTTCCCTTGTCCGAATGGCAACGCATCGAGACAGCCGTGACTGAACTCCCCTTAAACGATAAAGCAGGTCGGGATTTTATGCGTTTTTTTTACAGTGGCGCTCAAAAAATCAGGCTTGATAGTGCCTTTCGGATTTCGATTCCGACAACCCTGCGTGGCTATGCGGCGCTCGAGGGCGATGTGGTCGTGACTGGCGCACCGAAACGACTCGAGTTATGGAACATTGACCGATGGAATGCAATTATTGCCGAAGTGCAAATGCAGCCGCCAAAGCAAACCGATTTACCCGAAGTGCTGCAAAGGTTGGTGGGGTGATGGGAAAGGCAAAGGGCAAAGGGCAAAGGGCAAAGGGTTTACCTTCGCCTTTCGACCTTCGCCTTTCGCCTGAACTTACGCATTTGCCTGTTTTACCTGCCGAAGTGCTGGCTGGGCTTATGCCACAAGCAGGAATGCTTTTTGTGGATGGGACATTGGGCGGGGCGGGGCATACGCGCTTGCTGCTCGAGGCTGGGGCGCGGGTGATTGGGATTGACCAAGACCCTTTTGCGCTTGAACGGGTAAATGAGGCTGGTTTGGTGGGCTTAGAAACCAGACGAGGCAATTTTCGGGATTTGGTCACGCTTGTACCAGAAGCGGTGGATGGTGTGCTGCTTGATTTGGGGGTCTCGAGTTTTCAGTTAGATGATGCGGCGCGTGGTTTTTCGTTTCATACCGATGCACCCTTAGACATGCGGATGTCACAAAGCGGCGAAAGCGCGGCTGATGTGGTCAACAATCTCGAGTACGAAGACTTGGCACAGATTATTTTTGATTACGGCGAAGAACGTCATTCACGGCGAATCGCTCGGGCAATCGTGGCAGAACGCGAAAAAACCGAATTGAACAGTACCGTCCAACTGGCAGGCGTGATTAAACGGGCTTATCCGGGGCAGCACGCTCGGGGGATTCATCCAGCACGGCGGACTTTTCAGGCGTTAAGAATTTATGTCAACGATGAATTGGCAGTTCTCGAGGCGGGTCTACATGGGGCAAAACAGATTCTTAAAACGGGTGGGCGTTTAGCGGTGATTAGTTTTCATTCGCTTGAAGACCGCATTGTCAAGCGTTTTATGCGTTCCGAACTCGAGCCATTACACAAAAAACCCCTTGAAGCGACAGAAGCCGAACTGCTGGGGAATCCACGTTCCAGAAGTGCCAAATTGCGGGTTGGTACAAAGGTAATCAAGCCATGACCGAACGGATTCAGCGTTTTATGCTTTTTTATGCTGCCTTGGTGGTGATTTTGGTCGGGGTGCGTTTTGTGACTCGGGATTCAGACCAGAATTTACTGGATTTACAAGGCGAAACAGTCGAACTGACCGAGGAGCGTTCCAAATTGCAATTTCAACTGGATACCTTAGAAAGCCCAATTCGAGTGCGGCGCTGGGCTTTTGCCAACAACATGATTCCATTCTCGAGTGCCAGCAGTTTACAACTTGAATTTAAGTCCCTAAAACCCCTAAAACCCTTACTCAAAATCCAAGAAAAAATTTCAGTAGACACCAAATGGCGCTAATCAGTATTGACCAATAAACCCCCGCCTTCCTCTTTTATCCTTCCTCCTTCCTCCTAGGTATTCATGCCCCAAGTCGAAACCAAAACCCAACACATGCCCACACCCCTCGAGACAGTCTTTACACCTGTCGAGGTCATGCCTTTGGAAACCCCAAGTCAACCGTGGCGTTTTGCTTTGATTGGTGGGGTCTTAGCACTGGTGATGGTCGGGCTTTGGCTCGAGTTTACGGGTTTGTCCTTGGGCTTACCTTATGCTCCTGTGGTTAGTAAAGATGTGCAACGTGGACGGGTTTTGTTGCGTGGTGAACAGGGTTTTGTGACTTTGTCTGAAAGCACGGGTAAAACGGTTAATCAGAATCGTAAATACCCACAAGGGCGTTTGGCTTCTGGGGTGCTGGGGTTTGTTGGCAAAGATGACAACGGTGTATTTAACAAAGGCTTATACGGTGTGGAAAAATTTGAGAATGATTGGCTTGCCAGTGGTCAGGATTTAATCCTGACCCTTGACCCAACCATGCAAGCCAGCGCCGAAGCGACTTTAGAAAACGCAATGCTCGCCACTGGTTCAGAAGGTGGCACGGTGGTGATTCTCGAAGCCAAAACCAACCGTTTACTGGCGGTTGCTAATGCCCCAAGTTTTGATGCTGCCAATTGGCAAGATGGACGCGAAGGACTATGGAAAAACCGTGCGTTCCGCGATACCTTTGACCCTGGTAGCACGATTAAAGCCTTGGTTGCCAGTATGCTGGTCAATGAAGGTCGAGCCATGCCAGACACACCGATGTACGCGCCAATGCAGCGTCAGTACCGCAATGCGCCACCTGTGCGTGACGCGATAAAGCATCCTTCGGATTTAACCTTAAAAGAAGTGTTGCGTTACTCGAGTAATGTTGGAATTTCCTTTTTTGCCGACCAGTTAGGAGCGCAAAAACTCCATGATTACTTGGTCAAATTTGGTTTTGGGGCAAAAACATGGAAAAACGACCCGAGTTTAGAACGCAATGACCTCTCCGACTGGCAAGATTGGCGACCTCGAGACTTTGCGACCCATAGTTTTGGACAGGGTTTCACCACCACCGCCCTGCAATTGGCGACTTCGTTTAGTGTGCTGGTCAACGATGGTAAACTGATTACCCCTAAATTATTTGAAGGACAAGACATTCCCGAACCACGCAGGGTCATTTCTGAAAGTGCCGCCCGCACCACCCGTGAAATGCTCGAGTATACGGTCAACGAAGGTGTGCCTCGCGCTCGAGTTCCCAATTACTGTGTTGGTGGTAAAACAGGGACTTCGGAAACTTGGTACAACGGTAAAAAATCCTCGAGCCGTTATCACGCACTGTTTGCCGGGTTTTTTCCTGTGGACAAACCAAAAGTGACAATTGCTGTGCAGCTATACGCCCCTAAAAACGACATTCATGGTTCACTTGGGGCTGCGCCCGTTTTTCGGCAAATTGTTCTCGAGACCGCCGCTCGGTACGGGATTGCCCCTGTGCCGTGTGCCAAGAAGTAGGATAAATGAGTGACTTACACATCTTACTAACTGTATGCTCGAGGTTGTCATGATTGACCCTCGTTTTTATGCCCAACAACTGAATGCCGTTATCGCCAGCGATGCTCGAGCCGCCAAGGGCATCACCTTTATGACTTCCGAATGCAACGAACACACCGCATTTGCAGCCCTGCAAGGTGCAACACGGCATGGGAACGATTTTATTGAGGCGGCACTTGAAGCTGGCGCACCGTTTATCCTGACCGATTTGGATGTGCCAAGGGCGGTGCGTGTCACCGACGCAATTATGGCGCTACGCCACTGGGCAAGACTGCACCGCGACATCACCCAAGCCGAGTTAATTGGCATCACAGGGTCAGCCGGAAAAACCACCGCCAAAAGCCTTGTCTCGAGTGCTTTGGATG
>JANNEE010000238.1:0-17271 GCA_031388325.1 Deinococcales bacterium | reverse complement strand
CTTTGCACTCTCGGCGTTTAAGCCAACCCATGCTGTGGCTGGCATTACGGGCTTAAGCATGGGCGATGAAACTGCCCAGTTTTATCAACAGGCATTGCTCGAGGGCTTAGGTTTACGTGAAGTTTCGGTCATGTCGGACATGGATTTGGCGTATCTGGCGCATTTTGAACCCGGCGAGGGGATACTGGTTTACGCTGGCACAGGTGGGATTGCTTACCACTTAAAAGCCGATGGCAGTCTGGTCAGGGCTGGTGGACGCGGTTATTTAATTTCTGACCCCGGTGGTGGATTTAGCATTGGTCAAAAAGCCTTAGAATTTGTCACAACCTTAATGGATATTTCTGAAACCCCGCAAAATCATCCGCTTGCCAGAGCCATTTTTTGGGAAATAGGCAACTCGAGCGATTGGACGGTACTTCGTGAGCATGTCTACAAAGGCGGACGACAAGCTGTGGCGGCGTTTGCCAAAATTGTTGGACAGGTGGCAGCCACGGGCGACCCAGATGCCACCCAAATTCTCGAGCAAGCTGGGGCAGAAATAGCCATGTTGGCAGGGCGAGTCATGCGTCGCGTCGGGATTTTACCGATTGCTTTGGCTGGTGGGGCGCTGCAAGTTTCCCCAATAGTTGAAAAATCAGCACGGGCAAAACTTGGCAATTTAGAGGTTCGCGCTGCCAATTTAGACTTGGCGGTCGCAGCCGCTAAGATGGCACTCGAGTTTTAAGTCTTGCGTTTGACAGTCTCGAGATGAAATTTTTGGCAAGCTCGAGTAACATACAGGTATGAAAAAGTTCTTACTTGGGATTGCCCTTGGCATTGGTGGTTTGGCATTGGCGCAAAGCATTCAAAAAACTTTGGATTTACGGGTTAATGGAGCAAATGCAGGCAAAGCCTATGTGATTGCTGGGCAGTCTTATGTGCCAGTTTCGGCATTAAAGCCGTTTAACCTACAAGCTACCCAGTCGGGCAATACCCTGAGTCTTGGGGTGCAAGGCGGAGCAAATCAACTTGGGGCAGTTGAGGGTTGTTTAAACGAAACACTTTTTAATGGTGTGGTGCGTTTAACGGTCAAAAGCATTGAAGAAATCACCTATATTGGTCGTCCAACATGGGGGCTAACCATTGAGGTTCGCAATGGCTTAAGCAAAGAATTTAAGTTGATAGATGCAGGCAGCAACACCAATGGCTTATTTATTGCCACAGCAGATGGCAACCCACGCTCGTTTGGGATTAGCGCTCCCGAGAATGAAGCCGCCAAAGAACTGATTTATAAGGCAGTGCCGGCTGGCGGTTCAATTGTCTATCAGCTTAAATTTCCAACTTTAATAGGTGCATCTGAACCTAAACCCACCAAGTTCATCATGGGTTTTGATAAAACCAAAGCCCTAAAAGAGATTAAATTTGCCGTGGCAGACCCAAGTTTTAGAGTCAATCTCGAGTGCAGCAAGTAGTCTAAGCCCCACCGCGTTCTAAACTGCCCGAGTCTGGTTTGCGGTTGTGTAAAATCGCTATTTTCTGCCAGATTTTACGAGATAGCCCAGTGGTTAAAGTCTCGAGTTCATTGACGCTTTGGTTGGCTTCGGGGTCGTCGAATTGGGCAATGTACAAAAAGGCAATTTTAGAAATCAAAGCCAGCATTTCCGAGCAGTAATCGAGGTAACGTCCTAATTCGATGTCGGTCAATTGACTGTTTGGGTCGTCTGGGTCTTTAGAAAGTTGTTTCATGTCAACAATATGCGCCACACTGCGAAGTTTATTGAGGGCATCCACTACCCTTGCCCGTTTAACTCTGGTTTCGATGGTGCTTAAAGAAAAAATTCCTGCCGCAATTAAAACAATTTCGTTGGTGGTGGCTTCGAGTAAACCAATTAAATCGCTGATGTTCAGTGCGCCAACCGTGACATTTAGGCTCGAGATGGTCAGGACTAACGCCAGCAACACCATGCCAATAAAAATTCCGATTGTCCAACGCAACCACCAGATAGGTTTAATGATTTCGGCTGTTACCAAGGGCGTTTGTTGCGAAAAAACGATTAAATCAGCACAAGTTTGCCCCAAACCACTGCTTGGAAAACGATGCTCGATTCGGACATGTAATTTCTCTAAAGTTTCGGTGATTTTACCAGGTTGCAGTTCGGCATTGAGCATAAGTCAGTTTAACGCTTTATTGGCACAGCAATTTCGGTGCGGTATTGGTCTGGTTCTGAGACAGATAGCGGATGCTCTAAATATGTTTCTCGGACATCACCAATAACCTCATAATGATTGTCTGAAAGCCATAAATTCAGCTTCTCGAGGGTTTGGGGTAGGGTATTGTATTCCCCATAATGAATCGTACAAGCAAGTTGTACAGGTGGTAATTCAATAAACTCAAAAGGCTCTTGGTTTTGCTGCAAATGAGTAACAGACATACAGGCTTTTAGTTCAATCTGGCGTTTACGAAACGGCATTGGAAACATACAAAAAGCAGGTCCCTTGGTTTGGATTTTATTGGCACGGGTAAAGTAAAATAATTCGCCTAGAATTTTCCCAATGATTGAGCGCTGATTGCTTTCTTCCCAAATAATTTGTTCACTTAAAGTAATAACTTGCTGTTGGCTCGAGAGACGCATGGTGACTGTAAATGACGGGGTTGTTTGATTGATGAGGGTCTCGAGCTTACGAAGCATTAAACGGTGTGCGGTTAAGCGATTTTCAATAAATTGATGGTGTTCTTGCAGGTACTTGGTTGTTTGATTCGGGTTTTTGAGCAGCCCAAGGATGTGACCAAGCGGCATTTCGCACTCACGCAGCAATTTAATCCGTTCGGCAATATCAATTTGTTCATGGGTGTAATAACGGTAGCCTGTGTCGGGGTCTATCAGTCTCGGCTCGAGAATACCTTCACTGCCATACAGACGTAAGGCACGTATAGACAACCCAGTCAAACGGGAGAATCTTCCTATGGAAATGAGGTTCATACAAATACTCCCTCAGCCCACACAAAACCGCACATGATAAAACCAATGCGTCTCCCGTCATGCGGTGTCAATAAAATAACACAAAAATCTTAGTATCAGATGTATTTTACATCCAGTACACTATTCTTGTCCTAGCCAAAAGTATTGGTATGGCGCTAACCAGAGCATCCCAGCTTCAACATAAAGGCTTTTTTTGGTAATTAAATCTCTGGCTTGACCAACCCCAAGCCACCAAGCTGGAAGGGCTTGGGGTTCTTCGCTAAAATTGAAAAGGCATAACAAACGACCAAGCGGGTGTTGCCGTTCAAAGGCAAAAATATGGGCATTGGGCGACTCGAGAACTGTACTTTCGATGGCGGCATGTAAATGTGGCGTGCGAACTCGAGCCTCAATGATTTGCTTCATCCCTTTTTGAACCTGAGCTTGGGCTTGTTGTTGCAAGGTGCTTGGCTGCTCGAGTTGACTCAGTAATTCCCAAGGCATAGCAGGGCGATGCACCCAACGGTTATCCATTGCCATTTCAGGGTTTGTAAGAAAACTATGGTCGTTGAGGAGCGCAAGTTCATCGCCCATATACAAAAGTGGCACACCGCCGAACGAAAACACAATTGCATGGGTCATGAGTAAGCGCTGGACACTCAAGTCTACCAAGTCTGGGTTTTGTTGCTCGAGTGCCTGTTCTAAACCCGCTAAACTAGCCGCACTGCCAGAAATACGGCGGTCATGGGTTTTCGGGTTTTCTTGAAAAACCAGCCCTTTGGCAAATGTTCCCGCAAATTCGCCACTGTAAAAATCGGATAAGAACTTGCGGTGTCCGTAGCCATCCACGCCAACCGCTACAGCATCGGCATCTGAAATTGCCCAACCAATGTCGTCATGGCAACGTAAATAGGTGTTCCAAGCAGTATTGGCGGGTTTAGCCGGAAATTGGCGCAGTGCATGACTCATTAAGCGCGTGTCTCTCGAGGCAAGGCTAGACCAGAGTTGCACCATTAGGGTGTTGTGATAAGCGGTGTCCGAAACCATGCCGTAATGTTGCTCGCGCCCAAGGTAATGAATCAGGTCATCGGGTGGCACAATTGCTTCGGCTTTAATCATCACGGCTGGTGTAACAATCCGCGCCACACTACGCAATGCTTGGGTAATCTGATGCACTTCGGGCAAATTCTGGCAATTTGTCCCCATTTTTTTCCAAATAAAAGCAATCGCATCCAATCTAAAAATATCGATGCCCTTATTGGCAAGCCACAAAATTACATCGGCGAACTCGAGAAAAACCTCGAAGTTACTCCAATTTAAGTCCCATTGCCAAGCGTTAAAAGTTGTCCAAACCCAGTTTTTAGACTCGGCGTTCCAAGTAAAATTACCCGGTGCAAAATCGGGAAAGACTTCTGGTAGGCTCTGCTCGAACTGGTCTGGGACTTGGCGGTCTGGAAAAAAATAAAAATAATCTTGGTATTTTTTTTCGCCATTGCTGGCTCGAGTTGCCCACTCGTGTTCCATGGCGACATGATTTAAGACCAAATCACAACATAAACTGATGCCTTTTTGGTGCAAAACCGTAGTCAAATGCTCTAAATCATCCATTGTGCCAAGGTCGGAACGGATTTCACGGTAATTCTGGACGGCATACCCACCATCATGCGGGGCGGGACGTGGTTGCAAAAAAGGCATCAGGTGCAAATAACGAATCTTTAACGACTCGAGATACGGGATTTTGTCAATCACCCCGCGTAAATCCCCCGCGAAACGCTCGGTGTACGCCACATACGCCACAGTCTCGGGGCGTTGAAACCAATCTGGCGACAGGCGGCGCTCGAGGTCAAGTAAACGCAAACTGGGTTTACGCGCCATGTGATGCTGCACCATAATTTCCAAGAGCGAATGCACTTGGGCATCGGTTACTTGGTAAACACTTAAGCCCGCCAGCAAATCAGGCAAGTACCGCTTTAACCGCGCCAAAAAAATCTCGCGTTGCGGCAGGGTAGCAGCCACCTTTGTCTCGAGTGAATCGAGCAAAACTTGTTGTTCTGGGGTCAGAGAAGTTGAAAACATATCGTAAACGCTTACGGGTAGTTTAACATATAATCTTTGCAATTTGAACCAAAAGTTGCTTTGGCGCGTACACTTGGTCATGATGCCCGCCTTTATTGCCAGTGTTGCGCTTGCCGCCATCAGCCTGCTTGCTCGAGTTTTAATTGGCATACCATCGCCACTTGAAAAGCTCTATACAACCATCACCTTTTGGCTTGGTACGCCACAAATGTTTCAGTTGGTGCATAAATTACTTGGCTTTGGCGAAGCTGGCAAAATTGCGGCTTTTCTCGGCTCGAGTCTGCTGTTCATTGGTGGCATAACTGTACTTGGTTTAACCCCGATTTTAAGCGCCACGATTGGGGTTGGACTGATTTCTCTGCTGCTGCTATTCTCGAGCCAAGGAATTAGCGCCATTATTTGGGCTATTGGTTATGCGGGGCTTTACTATGGTATCCGTCGCGCCCTCGAGCCATTACAAACAGACCCGACAAGACGCACTACCCTACAAACCCTGACAGGTGGCGCAGTTGGTGTGCTTGGGTTGGGTGCTTTTGGTATTTTGCAACCACTTTTGCGCGGCACAAGTGCAGTGGCGGCTTCGGCAGTGGATAAAAACGCACCTAAACTTCCAGACGGGATTGTTTCCCAAAAAGATTTGTACTATGTTTCTATCAATAACGAAGTCCTAGACCCAAAAGTCAAAGAAGAATCGTGGACACTCGAGCTTGGCGGCATGGTCAAAAATCCACAAAAATTTAAACTCCAAGAACTCAAAGACCAGTTTGCCCCTCAAGACCTTGAATTCACCATGAGTTGTATTTCTAATCCGGTTGGCGGCACGCTGATTGGCAATTGTATGTGGCGCGGGTTGCGGGTCAAAGACTTGCTCGAGAAAGTTGGGATTGAAGCTGGGGCAAAATGGATTACATGGGAAGCCGCCGATGGTTTCTATGAATCCTTACCGCTTGGTGAGGCTTTAGAAGAAAATGTACTGCTGGCGTATTTTATCAACGGCGAGCCACTGAACGACAAGCACGGTTTTCCATTGCGCTTAATTCTGCCGGGGCATTACGGCATGAAACAACCACGCTGGATGACCAAAATCACGCTCTCGAGCGAAGAGCGCCTTGGCTACTGGGCAAACCGTGGTTGGAGCAGAACCGCTTATATTCAACCACACAGCCGCATAGATGACTTGCCAAAACTTAAAGCTGGCGAATCTGCCACCCTGCGCGGTATTGCCTACGCTGGCATTCATGAAATCGAAAAAGTCGAAATCAGCACCGATGGCGGTCAAACATGGAACAGCGCCGCCCTCGAGAAACGCGCTCGCTACGCTTGGACACGTTGGAGCTTGGCATGGACTCCAACCAGTGGCAACCACCAGTTGATTGTGCGCTCTTACGCCCAAGGGAAAGTCCAAACCGAAGAAGTCCGCGACAGCCTGCCCGAAGCCGCCAGTGGCTGGCATAAAATTAACGCCTATGTTGGATAAACCAATTCTTAAACTCGAGGCATAAAATATTATGCCTCGAGTTTATTTTTTTAACCAAGGATACTCGAGTCTATCTTGAAGTCTTCGGCAATTAACCGTGCGGTCATTTTGGCACTCATCATCACGCTTGGCGTACCACCGCCTGGTTGCGCTCCAGCCCCGACCATGTAAAAACGTTCAATGTCCTCAGAACGGTTGTGTGGGCGAAAAAAAGCACTCTGGGCAAGAATCGGCTCTGGACCAAAGGCATTGCCAAGGTAACTCGAGAGCGTGCCTTCAAAGTAATCTGGGTCAATAAAACTTTGGTAAACAAGTCTTTGGCGTAAATTTGGAATATAGCCGCGCTCCTCGAGAAAACGCAGAATTTTATCCACAAAAGGCTGCCCTAAGAGTTCCCAGTCGAGTTTAGAACCATTGTGCGGTACGGGTACAAGGGTGTACGCCACATGATGACCAACTGGTGCAAGGCTCGGGTCGGTCAGGCTTGGAATATGCAAATACTGCGAGAAATCCTTCGCCAGAATTTTACGACCAAAAATGTCTTTTAAGAGTTCTTCATAACGAGGTCCAAGAATAATGTTGTGATGCTTTAGGTTTGTCTCTAAACCATCGGCTTTGAAACCAAAGTAAACCACCACCAAACTCATGCTTTGCGGCGCAATTTTTACCTTGACATCTGAATTCCAAGTGCGGAACTTATTCGGAATTAAATTCATGTACGTGTTGGCATAATCGCCGTTAGAAATAACCAAATCTGCCTCGAGTGAAGTGCCGTTTTCGAGGGTTACGCCCTTAGCAATTCTTCTCGAGAAACGCCCGGCTGGTTCAGCCCCAAATTCGTTTTTAATCTGGATGCTTTTGACGGCTGAATCAAACTCGACTTTACCGCCCATTTCTTCAAATTTACGCACAAAAGCATTAACGAGCGCACCCGTCCCGCCAAGCGCAAAATGAATTCCCCAAGTTTTTTCAACAAAGTGAATCATCGCGTAAATCGAAGGCACAGACAACGGATTGCCGCCAACCAGCAGCGTCTCGAAACTAAAGACCTGCTGCATTTTTGGGTTCTTAAAGTATTTCTTGGCAAAACCAAACAGGGTACGGATTGCATCAAGGCGCATTAAGTCTGGCACGACTTTGAGCATCGCCAGCACATCCCCAAAGTGGGTATAACCAAGCTCTAAAAAACCACGTTCAAAAATCGCTTTGGCATCGGCATGGAAACGCTCATAGCCAGCTAAGTCTTCTGAGGCAAGGGTTTTAATTTGCGCCCGAGTATTTACTGGGTCGCCATCGTAATCAAAGAATGTGCCATCATCAAAATAAATTCGGTAAAACGGCAAAATCGGCACGAGTTGTACGTACTTGGAGGTATTCACCCCACCTGAGATACCAGTTTTAATTCGAGCATCTTCGGTTAAAGTATGCGGCGGGTAATCGGGCGTGTTCAGCATGGCTTTATTTGGCTCGAGACTAAAAAGTTCTTCGATAAAATGCGGCACGGTAATGACTGTTGGACCCATATCAAAGGTAAAACCCTGATGTGCCGCTAACGGTTCGCGTTGCTTAACCTCCGTCCACTGACCATCTTGCTGCACGACTTTACGCACATATGCCCGACCACCCGGCGCATCTAATTTCTCGAGAATGGTTGTCTGGAAACCAAGGCTCTGCAAGCGAATCCCAAGGCTTAGCCCACCAATGCCACTGCCAATAATAATTGCTTTCTTACGATCCATGTGTTTAGTTTATGCTCGAAAGCCCCTTGTGACCAAAGGGACAAACTACAGTCTCGAGCCGTAACTAGACTACAATTGAAATGCTAACGCACCGTCGAAATTTCCGTACCCGCCCAGAGCTTTAAGAGCGCCACGGCTTGGGTTTCATCAATTCGTAAGGTATCCGAGCCGTTACCCACATACCAAGCCTCGAGTGGTTCGCTGCGCCGTCCGTTGGTGCGGATAAACACAAGTTCAAGGTTTGTCTCGAGTTTAGTGCGAGCATAAGCCCGAGCGCCTTTGAGTGGCATGGCGCAAGCAGCATAGAAATCGGCTGGGGTCGGTGGGTTCATGCTGGCAGAATACATCATTGGAGCTTAACTTAGTTCTTGCCTCTTGACGTTTACTATTTCTTCTGATACCATTCTGCGCTGACCGATTCTGGTTGGCCCCGTCATCTAGCGGTTAGGATAACGCCCTTTCAAGGCGTGTACACGAGTTCGATTCTCGTCGGGGTCACCAAGCCAACCACACTGTTAATCAGTGTGGTTTTTGCTTTTAAGGGGTTCAGGGTTTTGTCTGCTCAAATCGTTTTGTCTGCGTTTTGTCTGCGCGGAATACAAATCTTTGGTCAGAATAACCCCTTCGTTCCGCTTCGAGGGGTCGAACATAAGTTTCTCGGTAAACATGTACCGAATGCCCGAGTCTCGAGGCAGCCATATATTTTTAATCGGGCTACGCGCATGGGCTTTGGTTTCCAGTGCTAGAGCTTCCGAAAGAATGCCACATCATCGTTGTCACAGGACAGACACAGGGGTGTCTTGACCATAAACGCGCACCTTCTTGCTCATAAAACGCGGGCTATTCGCGCTGACGGGCATGGTTGCCTATCCCTACAAAAAGGGCATAACAATGTATTTTGTAGGGGCGAACCCCCTGTGTTCGCCCTGCTTTTCTGGTTTGTTATTCAATGGTTTGCCTAAGAATCTGGACTTTTCGGAGGCTCTATGTGATGATAAACCTCGTACTGAACTTAAGTATTATGGGTTAAGATAGGGTGTAGAAACGTTTTTTGGGAACACAAAAACCCGTGGATTTAACCTTTGCCTCCTAGCGGCTAAATTTGAGTATCCAGTCAACACTTGGGTTGGCTCGAGCCGACAGCACATCCAAATGGGTCATGCCCGGCAAGTCGCGAACGGTTATTTTTTGCTGCATTTTCTGCTCGAGACTCTGGTAAGCATCGGCAGCCGTCACAATACCCCGTCCGCCACGAATGGCTAAAACTGGGATTTTAGTGCTGCCAATATGCTGAACACGCAGGGTATCTTTTGCCCAGGCTGGGGCTTGTAGTCCAACTGCACTAATGTCCAGACTTAAACGGGATGGGAAATACCATTCTTGAAAATCGGCTTGTGGTGTGTAAAAACGGGTTGCAAAGTCTATTGGGTCAGTTAGTTCGCTGCTGTCGGTCTGGCTTGGAATATCCCAATCCACGCGGTTTGCTCCGTCTGCTACACCAACCACATCAAGGGCAAATCCGCCAACAAACCACGACAGCAGATTGATTGAAACCTTGGCATTTTTGACCCGTCCAGCACTGATTGCAAAAGCACTGACTAAGGCGTGTTGGTCATCGCCTGAAATCATACCAGCCGCCAAGTTACTGGCAGGATAAGGCACAATTCCGCCGGGGCTATCGCCATTGGGGTCAAAACGCGCCAATAGTGCTGCCGAGCTTAATTTAGAAAGCCCAGAAGGGTCAAAATCAAAAGCACTAAAGTACGGGATGTCCGAACCATTCTCGAGTCCGATTTGTCCAGCCCCACGAATCCCAAAAGGACCTGTTACCCCAGCCTGATAATCGGCTTGGCTGCTGCCATTCTCGCCACTGGTGCGCCCCGCCACGCCATCTATTAAAATTAGGGCATCAATATCTTGATGTCCAGGTGTACTGGCAAAATCCCAACCAGCATACAAGGACACCATCACTGCCCCAAGGCTATGCCCGCCGAGTAAGACTTTATTGCCGTAGCTTCGCGCCAGCCAAACAACCCGTCTTAAATCCTCGAGATGAACTTGCAAACCCCAAAAAGCCATGAATTTGAGGTCTTTGGGGCTTACTGGCTTAAAACCATTGGTTTTTCCTGCATCGCGGATATGGTACTGCCATGCCAGCCTTGGATTACTTTTAGCAAGGGCTTCTTGCAGAACTTGGTGTTCCTCGAGTTGATTGCTGCGGCGGTCTACCGCCCAGACTTCTACAGATGGGTCTTTAGCGACCATACTCCGTGCCAGACGATCAAAATTGGCTGCTCCACCCAGAAAGCCCGGCATCAAGACCACCACGGCTCGAGCTTTGGTGGTCTTAGGTAAGCTATAACGCACAAAAAAAGCCTTATCGAGTTCGTTGGGGGTGTTCGGTTCATCAAAACCCGCAATACTGACCCGTTCGGCATTGACCAATTCAAGGCTTTTTGGATTTGGAATTTCTGCGGCTAAAGGCTGTGTGGCTGGAGCGCAGGCGGCTAAACAGAGCAGCGCAACAAACAAGAAGGATTTCATGGTCTCGAGTCTACGGGTTTTGTAGCGCAGCAATTTGAGAGTGGGTCACATAAAATAAGTGCAGCTTGGGATTTATCAATCAAACACAGCGTCTCGAGGTCTCAAGATATTTAGATGGGCTGTGTGTCACTCGTGTCTTTTTTGCTTTTAAGGCAGAATACACGGCGATGAAACTGACTTTTACTCGAGCGCTGCTGATTCTTGCGCTTGTCATTCCAAGTGTGTTTATAGCTTGTGCGCCGCCAAACGAAGCCTTGGCAAAAGCTACAGCTTTTCATCCCGAAGGCAGGGCATTGTTTGAACAGTACAATTGTATGCGTTGCCATGATGGTGGGGTCGGTGGCTACGGCAAGAAAATGATTGAGAATCCGCGTTTGCGAGATTTAGCCTATATCAAAGCGCGGATTCTCGAAGGCAAAGACCTTGGGGCGGCAAAAATGCCAGCTTATCCAGACATGCCTAAAAAAGACCTCGAAGAAATTGCCTTGTTTGTGCAAGCCCTGGCTGGTTGGGAGAAATAAATATGACTTTAGAAGAACGTTACAAACATTCAGAATGCCGTAGTTTAGAGCAGATTTTTCCAAATCAAACCAATCCCAATGGCACAGCTTTTGGCGGTCATATTGTTTCGATTATGGACAAAGTAGCGGGTTTTGCGGCAGGGCGTTTTAGTGGTGGCTCAGTTGTGACCGCCAGTATGGACAAAGTGGATTTTAGAATCCCGATTAAAATGGGCGAAGTGATTGAAGTGATTAGTAAAGTCGAATCGGTTGGGCGAACCAGTATGAGAATTAGGGTAGATGTACAAAAAGTCATGCCAGACGACTCGAGTCTTGTGACCAGTGGGCATTTTACCTTTGTGGCAATTGACTCGAGTGGTAAACCGCGTCCTGCAATCCGAGAAGAATCGGTTCGAGAATGAGCCATCCAGCGCCACTTAAAATCTGTTTGGTACGCCATGGTGTGACCGACTGGAATCTTGAGGGGCGTTGGCAGGGCTGGTCAGACACCCCTCTGTCTGAATTGGGTGCAGAACAGGCTTGGAAGTTACGCACTCGGCTCGAGGATAAACACTTTGATCGGGTTTACTCGAGCGACCTGATTCGGGCATTGGACACCGCCCGACTATCGGGTTTTGAACCGCACCCAGATGCCAGATTGCGCGAACTCAACTTTGGGGTTTTTGAAGGCGGCAACACGTCCGAAAATGCCAAGCATCCAGAATTTGCCGCTTGGATAACAGACCCAGTAAACCGTGCTGCGCCACTTGGCGAAAGTTACGCCAGTCTTCGCGCTCGTGCCATGCACTGGCTCGAGAATCTGCCCGAAAGCGGTCAGGTTCTGGCGTTCTCGCATGGTGGTTTAATCCAAGTTTTAACTTGTGGGCTACTCGAGTTAAACCCCTTGGCTGCCCCAAGAATTTGGCGTTTACGCATCACCCATGCCAGTATTACAGTTCTGGAAAGGCATTGGACTCCAACAGGCGCAGTTTGGATGCTCGAGCGCTTGAATGATACAGCGCACTTAGAAGCGTTGGGTGGGGCTTTTTATTCTGCGACAACGTAAAGCTATGAGCTATGAGCTTTGGGCTAGAAACCTCATAGCCACCCATTCTTTAGTTAAGTGAATTGAGACCTTATTTTGTGCTACCTTTTTATGGCTGTACCTTCAGGAGGAAATTATATGACATTAAACGAATTACTCGGCTCGGTTGTCAACCAACTTCAAAACGACCAACATGATATTAACGGGGCTGACCCTAGCAACCCAGCGCATGGCACGAAACTGCTCGAGAAATTTAAGGCAGCCCAAGCTGCCGCCTCGAGCGATCCACAAGCCGATTTAGGACAAGTTTTTAGCCAAGTATCCCAAGCCATCACAGGTTCGGCTGGTGCAAATGGTTTTACCGCCAAAGCCTACGGCGATGCTTTTTCCGAAGGCGCTCAAGCATTTGCTGGACGTAGCAACCAACTCAGTGCTAACGACCTTGGTCCAATCATCGGGATGCTGACCAATGGTTTTGCCAAACACGATACAAGGGGTGCAAATGCGGCAGGTCCGATTGGGGCGCTTGCTCCGCTCTTGGGATTACTTGGCGGCAACGCTGGCGGCGGCTTAGATATTGGTAAAATCGCTGGAATGCTGATGGGTGGCGGGGCTGGCAATATTGTCGGGATGCTCGGCGGACTGCTTGGCGGTGGCAATCAACAACAACAGGGCGGCGGCTTAGGCGGCTTACTTGGTGGCTTGCTTGGCGGTGGACAACAGCCCCAACAACAACAAGCCCAACAAGGCGGCGGTCTCGAGGGAATGCTGGGTGGTTTACTCGGTGGTGCATTGGGTGGTGGACAACAAGCAAATAATCCATTAGGTGCATTGCTAGGGGCAGTTACCCAAGGCGCACAAGTCACCAATCAGAATGGTCAACGTGACGCAGGGGCGGTCAGCACAGGTAGTGTTTTGACTGGTTTACTTGGCGCGTTAATGAAGGGCTAAAATTTCGGCTCGAGCCTCACGCTTTTGGCGTGAGGCTTTTTTTATTGAGAAATTATTTTCAACAACGTGCAGAACGATTATTTTGTGCTACTCTTTCTAACATCTGAGTATTTACTCAGGTGTTTAAGGAGAAACCATGACCCCGACCATTATCCCAGACCTCGAGTACCGTGTTTCTGGCATGGATTGCGCTAATTGCGCCAAAAAAATCGAGAATCTGCTCGAGAAAACCCCCGGTGCAAGCCAAGCCAAAGTTAATTTCACCACCGAGACGCTGCGTTTAACTTTAGATGAACAATTAACCCCACGCAGTAAACTCGAGGCGAACCTCAAAGCCCTTGGCTATCCTTCGACCTTAAAAGTTGCGGTTGTTGAATCCACCAATGATTCTGGTCATGGAGCATCTGGACACGACCATGATCATAATGCGGCTGCTCATGTCCATGCACCCGAAGAAAACACGCCTTGGTACGCTACTCGAGCTTCTAAACTGGTTTTTTTGACAGGTGGTTTGTTACTTGCTGCTTGGCTTTTTGGGAGTTTTGCACCAGAGCTTGCTGTTTATGGTTATATCGCTGCGACGGTGGTGGGGGCTATTCCTTTGGCGCGTCGGGCATGGGCGGCAACTCGTTTTGGTAATCCGTTTACGATAGAAACCCTGGTCAGTGTAGCCGCCATAGGTGCGATTGGTATTGGTGAAGCCCCTGAAGCCGCCGTGGTGGTCTTTTTCTTTATGATTGGTGAATGGCTCGAGGGTATCTCGGCGGGTCGCGCTCGGGCTGGCATTAAGGCACTGGCGGCACTGACTCCAAAGACTGCCTTGGTGATTTATGAAGGCGCTGCTGCCGAACAGACCGATGAAATCCCAGCCGAAAACCTCAAAGTTGGGCAATTGGTGCTGGTGCAACCGGGTTATCGAGTTCCCTGTGACGGTTTAATCGAAACTGGCTTCTCGAGCTTAGATGATTCGCCAGTCACGGGCGAGAGTATGCCAGTCAACAAAAAAGTGGGTGATACTGTTTTTGCGGGGAGTATTAACGGCGATGCTGCCTTAAAAATCCGAGTTACCAAAACGGCAGTAGACAACACGATTGCCAGAATTATTAAACTGGTTGAAGAAGCCCAAGATGGTAAAGGCAACACTGCACGGTTTATAGACCGGTTTTCGAGGTATTGGACTCCAGGCGTGTTGCTGGTCTCGAGTCTGGTGGCGATTTTGCCACCGCTCTTTGGGGCTGGAACGTGGAATGAATGGATTTATAAAGGCGTGAGCTTACTTTTAATTGGTTGCCCCTGCGCCTTGGTGCTGTCTGTACCAGCCGCAATTACTTCGGGACTCTCAAGTGGGGCTAGGCGCGGTTTACTGATTAAAGGCGGGGCAGCGCTCGAGAATATCGGGAGTGTAAAAACCATTGCCTTTGATAAAACTGGCACATTGACGGCGGGTAAACCAGTCGTGACCGATGTATTTGCATTTGGTCTCGAACAACCCAAGATGCTGCGCTTGGCGGCTGGAGTCGAACAAAGCAGTTCGCACCCACTGGCAAAAGCGATTCTCGAGTACACTAAAACCCAAAGTATTGCTATTCCAAGCAGCACAAATGCTCGAGCCATTCAGGGTAAAGCGGCAGTTGCCACCGTAGAAAGCCGTGAATTTGCGGTGGGCAGCCCAAAATATGCAGCAGAACTTGCACCGCTCGAGACCAATTTACAAAATCAAATCTCTAATCTCGAGAGTTCAGGTAAAACCGTGGTGGTACTGCTCGAGGGTACTAAAGCCCTTGGCATTCTTGCCATCCGCGATGAGCCGCGAGCCGATGCTAAAGAAGCGATTGCCCAACTGAAAGCCCTAGGAATCTCGAGTATCATGCTGACCGGCGATAATGCCCGCACAGGCAAAGCCATTGCCGATGGATTGGGCTTAGAAGTGAGAGCCGAATTGCTACCCGAACAAAAACTCGAGTTGATTAGCCAGTACGCTGTCAACGGTAAAATTGCCATGATTGGTGACGGCATCAACGATGCCCCAGCCCTCGCCAAAGCCGATGTCGGGATTGCCATGGGTTCTGGAACAGATGTTGCCCTCGAGACTGCCGATGCTGCCATTCTGCGTTCTAACGTGACTGGGGTGGTGGACTTGGTGCAACTCTCGAGAGCCGTGATGGGCAATATCCGTCAGAACATTACATTTGCACTGGGCTTAAAAGTGGTTTTTCTGGTCACGACTTTATTGGGTTACACCAATCTTTGGATGGCAATTCTTGCCGACACTGGCGCAACTGCACTTGTGACTGCCAATGCTTTGCGTTTATTGGGTTTTAAAAGCCGTTTCTCGAGGTAGAATAGGAAAGAACATCTGGTCAGCAGATTGGCTTGGGTACAGGGAGAGATATGGTAAAAAAACTATTGTTGGTTGCCTCGAGTCTGCTGTTCTCAACAGCTTTTGCCCAAAACGAATTCCCAGACTTTAGACTTAAACTTAACACTTTCGAGCCTTTTATTGCCAGTGGGCGTTTGCAACAAGAAATTATTGTCAAAAACTTTGCCTTAAATCCACGGTTTATCCAGCGCAGCCGTAATTTTGGCAAAATCAGCAGTTCCTTAGCCCCTGAACTCGAGCGAATTTATGCAGCAGTCCCTCGAGACTCGACCGATGCACGCTTTGTCGCACTCGAGAATGGCAATTGGGTGGCGCGTCAACAAAGTGCTTGGCAAGTCAACATCGAAAAAACCAATGCCAATTTGTACAAAGCCATTATCGAAGGCAAATCCGAAGCCGAGCTTGCTTTAGAGGTCACACGCCCAAAACGCTCAGTCGAAGAATACGCCGCCCAAGGTATTTTGCAACGCTTTGGCGGTGGCGAAAGTGCTTTTTATCGTTCACGCACGGCTCGAGTTCAAAACATCATCGTCGGTAGCCAAATTATTGACAACACGATTATCCCAGCCGAAGAAGAATACGACTACAATGCCAATCTCGGTGATATTAGCCAAGCTCGAGGCTTTGTGGATGGCTATATTATTGCCAGTGGCACGCTCAAAAAAGAAATCGGCGGCGGTATTTGCCAAATTAGTACCACGGTTTGGCGAGCCGCTTATCTGGCTGGTTTACCAATCACCGCCCGAAGCAACCACAGTTACCGCGTCAGCTATTATGAAATGGCGACCCGTAATTTTGCCCCATCAATTGGCTTTGAAGCCACAGTCTATAGCCCGTATAAAAACCTCAAGTTCAAAAATGACACTGGCTCGAGCTTACTGATGCAAGTAACCGTCAATCCAAATCGTTACACGATGCGCGTAGATTTATTTGGAGCAGCCCCAGAGCGTAAAGTCAGTCTTGCTAAGCCAGTTTATTTTGCCCGTAAAGCCCCCGCCGCAGACCGCTTCCAAGCCGATGCTACTGTGCCGCTTGGACGTACAAGGCAACTCGATAGTCCTGTGGCGGGTATTTCGGTGCGTCAGAACCGCACCGTGCGTTACAACAACGGTACAGTGCTGACTGATGTGACGCGCAGCACCTATGTGCCGTGGGGTGCGATTTTCTTGGTTAATCCGCTTGACCCGCGTGTGGCTAAACCACTGGCTCGAGTCAGTCCTTAAATTCGTATGAACCTTGTATTTATCGAATGCTAAAACGTATTTGCATTGGTGTCTGTACGCATTATCCCCTTGTACTGAAACTTGAGAAGCCGCACAATAAGCCTCATGAATTCAAATCATCAGCACTTGGCAGAGGTTCTTGTCTCGCATTCGACCAAACTCAAAGTTGGAGAACGGGTCTTAATCGAAGCCTTTGACATCCCCGAGAGCTTACTCGAAACCCTGATAGACCGCGTTGCCCAAGCGGGCGCGATTCCTTTTGTAGATACCAAACACAACCGTGTACTGCGAAAACTCTATATGAATGCCACCGAAGAAATGATGATGCGCTGGTCTAGTTGGGAAGCCGAACGGATGCAGCAAATGGATGCCTACATTGGCATTCGTGGTAGCAACA
>JANNEE010000359.1:0-2983 GCA_031388325.1 Deinococcales bacterium | reverse complement strand
GCGGGTTGGCTCGAGTTACAGGATTACAAACGCGGGGCATTACGCAATTAACTCGCTTCGGCTCGAGAAGGGTTATCGGGCTTGGGGTGCGGATATATCGCCAGAGGACACGATTCTCGAGGCTGGACTGGGTTTTGCCGTAGATTGGAACAAAGAATTTATTGGTAAAGCGGCATTACAAAAACAAAAACAAAATGGTTTAACCCGAATGCTGGTTTCTTTTGTTCTGGAGAACCCCGAACCTATGCTGTGGGGTTCAGAGCCGATTCTGCGCGATGGCGTGGCAGTTGGTTACACGACTTCGGGCAGTTATGGGCATACGCTTGGGGCAGCGATTGGCATGGGGTACGTTAAAAACTCGAGTGGTCTGGATTCGGCTTGGGTCAGGGCTGGGCAGTATGAAATTGTGGTGAATAGTGCAAAATATGCCGCTAAACCGTTTTTGCGTTCGCCATTCGACCCTGACCGTCAACGCATTTTGCAGTAAGCTCAAACCTTGGGAACTTTTTAAGCAGTCCACCATCCAATCAACTGTAGCGGGGCTAAATGTAAAACATTTGGCTTTTCGCGCAACAATTATTGGAGGTTTTATGAAAAAGTCCTTTGTGATGGCTGCCTTGTCGTGTCTTGCCCCGATTGCCCTGTTTGGTTGCCAAACGGCTGTGCCGAACGCCCCGATTTATGCCATCAATTATGCTGCTGGTACGCAACAAAACCAAGTGATTGCCGCAGGGTCAAGTGCCACATTAGCGGTCAGTGTCTCGAGCAATACAGGTGGCGCAGTGTCTGGTTTGGTCTTAAGTGCCACCGTCAACAACGGGTATTGCAGCTTGCCCAATGCCACGGTCAGCACCGATTCCAGTGGCAATGCCAGTTTTGCTGTTTTGGCGGGCAGTGGTGGCAATTTGTCTTGTACCGTCGGTATTACTTTACCCAGTGTCAATGCTTCTCGAGCCACGGTTAATTTTACAGTCAACATTCGGGCGATTCAACGTGTTCTCACTGCTCCTGTCAGCAGTTTAAGTCTTGCGACTGTTCCAACCCCAACCACGATTAACTTAGCCAACACCACTGCCCAGATGACTTTATCCAGTCCAAATGCAGTGTTGGGTTCTAGCAACGACAGTTTGAATTTGCGAATCAGTAACTTACCAGCCTTGCCTAATTCATTTACTTATGTTCTTTGGGCAACCAATGCTGCTAGCCAGACCACGGGCTTGGAGGCGTTTCGCAATGCTTCTAATACACCGTTGTCCATTGGTTTTAATGCCACACCTCCTGCCAATACTGGCACAAATAGCCCAGTCACACCTGTGGATAACAAAACCAATTACAACAGGGTTTTTGTGACCGTCGAGTCTGGTTCGGCAATTCCAGCCACACCCAGCACCCAGATTGCTTTGGATACTGGCTCGAGTCTTTTTGTACAGGGCAAATAGTTGTGTAGACTCTAGGGCATGTTTGATTTACTGATTAAGAATGCTCGAGTCGTGGATGGAATGAATAACCCGTGGTTTTGGGGTGAAGTGGCAGTCACATCAGATAAAATCGTGGCTCTCGGACACCCCAATAGTCTTGGGCAGGCTCGAGTCGTGCTTGATGCGGCTGGCTTGGTGCTTGCTCCGGGTTTTATTGATATTCAAAGCCATAGCATTGTGCCACTGATGCGGGACGGGCGTTGTCTTAGCAAGGTTTTTCAGGGTGTGACTTTAGAGGTCATGGGTGAGGGCTGGACTCCCGCGCCATTTGGTGGGCTGCGCCAAAACCCGATTCCCCCCAGTTACCCTGTGCCAGAAATCTGGCGTGAAAAAGCCAAGTCTTGGACACGTTTTGCCGATTGGCTCGAGGCACTCGAAGGGACAGTTAGTGTCAATGTGGCTTCGTTTTTAGCAGGTGGAACGCTGCGTGAATTTGTGTGCGGGATGCAAATGGGGCAAGCTACCATGGCGCAACTCGAGCAGATGCGCCAAATTACGGAATCTGCCATGCAGGACGGCGCGATGGGTGTAGCGTATGCTTTAATTTATCCACCTGATGCCTACTGCCAGACAGCCGAAATTATTGAGGTCTGTAAGGTCGTGGCGCAGTACGGCGGGGTCTACATTACCCATTTGCGTTCCGAAGGAGATACCTTTCTCGAGGCGTTAGACGAAGCGATTTTAATTGGACGTGAAGCATCTGTGCCAGTCGAGGTATACCACCTAAAAGCCAGTGGTGAACGCAATTGGCACAAAATGCCAGATGCTATTCAGAAAATAAAAAACGCTAGAAGTTCAGGGGTGGACATCACCGCCGATATGTACCCCTATCCCGCTTCTGGCACGGGTTTGGATGCGCTCTTGCCAACGTGGGTCAGTGCCAATAATTTGTTCTGGGATAATCTCGAGAACCCCGAAATTCGCGCCCGTATTCGTCAGGAAGTGCTGGTTGGCACGGGCGATATGAACAGTCGCCCTGAGCAGATTATGCCTGTTGGTTTTCGACACGCGAAGCATTTGCAGTACGTGGGGCTTAAACTCTCCGAGATTGCCGCATCTCGAGGGGAGCATTGGGTAGATACTGTTTTTGCTTTGTTACTGCTCGAGCGCCAACGCATCGGCACAATTTATTTCACGATGTCTGAAGATAATTTGCGTCTGCAATTGCAACAACCATTTGTCAAAGTTTCTTCGGATGCGGGTGGGCATGACCCAGTATCAGCCCTCGAGGCAGTGCATCCGCGTGGCTACGGCACGTTCCCAAGGGTTTTAAGAAAGTATGTGCGAGAAGAAGGATTACTTTCGCTCGAGAGTGCAATCCATAAAATGACGGGCTTGGTGGCACAGCGTTTAGGGCTTCTTGACCGAGGGCGAATAACCGTGGGGGCTTTTGCCGATTTGGTTTTGTTTGACCCAGATACAATCGCGGATTTAGCCACCTTTGAAGCGCCACATCAGTTATCGGTGGGGGTCCAAGATGTCTGGGTTAATGGGGTGCGAATTCT
>JANNEE010000138.1:0-2527 GCA_031388325.1 Deinococcales bacterium | reverse complement strand
GAAGGAAGTCGAACGCATCCTTGGTTTATCCTATCCAACCATTCGCGCTCGGTTTGACGGGCTATTGAGGGCGTTGGGGTACGAACCAGAACTTGAAGAAACAGATGCTCGAGAAGCCATTCTTCGCGCCCTCGAGAAAGGCGAACTTGAAGCAGGTGAGGCAGCCGAAAAACTCAAGAAATTGGGATAAAGATTTTTTTAGGCTATGCAAATTCATGGTAATTTTTTACCCAATGGAACTCTGGCTTATTCGGCATGGCGAAACACTTTGGAATAGAGAACAACGCGCTCAGGGACAACTCGATGTGCCACTGTCGAGGCTTGGTCTCGAGCAAGCCGAAAAACTAGCCAAGCGCTTGCAGCACACCAAATTTGATTGTATCGTCTCGAGCGATTTACAAAGGGCGTACCGAACAGCCGAGATTGTGGCGGCGCGGCTCAAATTGCCGATTTTGTCAAGTACGGCTTGGCGTGAAATCCATATGGGGATTGGTCAGGGTTTGACCTATTCAGAAATTTTTTCGCATAAAGGTGTTCGCCCAATTGACCAACCTTGGGAGGGCGGAGAATCCAAGCGTGATGTGATGAACCGTGTGGCGGTGGCGATTGAAAAGTTATACAGCCAATTTTCGGGTTCTCGAGTAGCGGTTTTTTCGCACGGTGGGGCAATTCGCGGCGCAATTCATGTTCTCTTAAACGACCTAGACCAACGCCTTGATTTTGCCGAGCGTGGTAACACTAGTATTTCTAAACTCGAGGTTAAGGCGGGTAATGTTGGGCGTTTATTGGTCTACAACGACATTGCCCATCTCGAAAGCCAATAAACAAATGTACCCCTGTTGGTGACAACAAAAGGTTGCACTGACTCGAGGGGCGTACTAAACTATCTTCATACCCTCGAGTGCGGTAAAATCACAACTCGAGAAACAAGGAGAAATTTATGGTCAAGAATTCTTTTGGAGCGCGTGAAACCTTAGAAGTGGCTGGGCAAAAATTCTATTATTACCGACTCGAGAAACTAGCCGAACTTGGTTTTGATTTAGCCAAATTGCCGTTTAGCATTAAAATTATGCTCGAGAGCCTGCTGCGTAACTGCAATAATTACGATGTCACCGAAAATGATGTCAAGCAACTGGCAGCTTATAACGCGTCCGCACCGCTCGAGGTCGAAATTCCGTTCAAGTTGGCTCGAGTCATCCTCCAAGATTTTACCGGTGTGCCAGTCGTGGTGGACTTAGCCAGTATGCGCCACGCGATGAAAGCCCTTGGTGGCGATGAAAAGAAAATCAATCCAATTGTCCCAGTGGATTTGGTGATTGACCACTCTGTACAAGTGGATTATTACGGCAGTGCCGAAGCGCTTCTTAAAAACTCCGAACTCGAGTTTGAACGCAACCTTGAACGTTACGAATTTTTACGTTGGGGACAGCAAGCCCTCGATAACTTTGGGGTTGTGCCGCCCGCCTCGGGGATTGTCCATCAGGTTAATCTCGAGTATTTGGCGAAAGGCGTGATGTCAAAGTCTGAAGATGGTCTCGAGGTGCTGTTCCCAGATAGTTTGGTCGGTACAGACAGCCACACCACGATGATTAACGGGCTTGGCATTGTTGGCTGGGGCGTGGGTGGCATCGAAGCCGAAGCGGTGATGCTTGGGCAACCCTTGTACATGCTGACCCCAGAAGTGGTCGGTTTTAAGGTTTCGGGCAAACTCCCAGAAGGCAGTACCGCCACCGATTTAGCGCTGGTTGTGACCCAAATGTTGCGTAAGCATAATGTGGTTGGTAAATTTGTAGAGTTTTACGGCTCGGGTTTAAGCTCGATGACCCTGCCAGACCGCGCTACGATTGCCAATATGGCACCTGAGTACGGCGCAACCATGGGCTTTTTTCCAATGGACGACGAAGCGATGCGTTTTATGAAACGCACTGGGCGTTTGGATATGGAAGTCGAAGTCTTAGAAGCCTACATGAAAGCCAACGGCTTATTCCGTACCGACGAGACCCCAGACCCCGTGTTCTCGAGCCTGATTGAACTCGATTTAAGCACCGTCCTGCCAAGCCTCGCCGGTCCCGCCCGTCCGCAAGACCGTGTGCTGATGTCGGAAATGCCACAAGTCTTTGCTGAGGCGCTGACTGCCCCTAAAGACAAACGTGGTTATGCTTTGTCTGGCGCAAAACTCGAGGCTAAGGGTACAGTCAAAAATTTTAACGGTTTTAACGGCGAAATTACCCACGGTGATGTCGTGATTGCCGCGATCACAAGCTGCACCAATACCAGCAACCCAAGCGTGATGATTGGCGCGGGACTGCTTGCCAAAAAAGCCGTGGAGAAGGGTCTAACCGTTAAGCCATGGGTCAAAACCAGTCTTGCGCCCGGCTCGAGGGTTGTGACGGCGTACTTGGATGATGCGGGGCTTACCCCATACCTAGACCAACTTGGTTTCCAAACCGTCGGTTATGGCTGCACCACTTGTATTGGCAACTCTGGACCACTGCCCGATGAACTTGTTGCAGCAATTAACGAAGGC
>JANNEE010000125.1:0-2310 GCA_031388325.1 Deinococcales bacterium | reverse complement strand
CCACACCCAATGTGACCGAGGCGATAGAACACCTAAAAAACGTTCTCCCAGACGATATTCTGCTTGGGGCTGGAACAGTCTTGAGTCTCGAGCAAGCAAAGGCGGCGGTGCAAGCAGGAGCCACTTTTTTGGTCAGTCCGCATTTGTCCGAAAGTATCTTGGCGTTTGCCCAATCAGAACATATTTTGTATATCCCCGGGGTGGTTACACCCACAGAAATGCTACGAGCTACAGAACTCGGCGCAATTGCTCTAAAGTTATTTCCAGCCGAATCAAGCGGTGGTGTGGCTTACCTCAAAGACATTTTAGCCCCATTACCGCATTTGCAAATCATGGTCACGGGTGGAATTCAACCCAGCCAAACAAAAGCCTATCTCGAGGCAGGAGCAGTGGCGGTTGGCTTGGGCAGTTATTTTTTTCCAAAAGCAGCTATGGCGGCAAAGGATTGGCAAGCGGTTGAAGCTGCTACCAAAGCGGCGCTTGGGCAGTGTGGGGTTAGTGATGCCCAAATCATTGAGGTCTGTGATGCCTGAACTGATTGGGCTTGGTGAAGCCATGGTTGAAATTTATGCTGACCAACCTTTGGGCAGCGCCACACAATTGCAAAAATCCTTTGGTGGAGATGTCTTTAATGCACTGGTGATGGCACAACGCCTCGGCACAAGTACAGGATTTTACACCCGAGTGGGTAACGACCCTTTTGGGCAGGGGTTGCTCGAGTTTTGCCAAAGTGAGGGAGTAGACACCAGTCAAGCCAAAATGGTCAGTGGTGAAAACGGGGTTTACTTTATCAGTTTACAAACAGGTGGTGAACGCGAATTCACTTATCGTCGTCAAGGCAGTGCTGCTAGTCAGTACAGTTTGTACGACCTAGACCAAGAAGCGATTCAAAAAAGCCAAATGTTGCTTATATCTGGAATCAGTCAAGCCATTTCTAAAAGCGCTGAGGAAGCAGTTCTGGGCGCGGCAAAAATGGCTCGAGAAGGTGGAATTAAAGTCGCCTTTGACCCCAACTACCGCCCGAAACTCTGGGAGAACCAAGGCGGTCTTAAAGCTGCTCAACAAGCCTTTTTGAAACTCGAGCCGTACCTCGATATTCTCTTGCCGAGTTTCCCTGCCGATTTAGGCATTTTTGGTCTCGAGTCGCACAGTCAGCCAGATGCCCTACAAGCCTTGCAGCAGCGCTGTGCTGTGGTCGCCATGAAAAGCGGCGAAGATGGCGCTTGGATAGGCACTCAGGACATCCAAAAGCATATTCCAGCCCAAAAAGCCACAGTGGTGGATACCACAGGTGCGGGTGATGCTTGGAATGGGGCATTTTTACATGGTGTGTTGCAACATAAAACCTTCATCGAGTCGGCTCGAGAAGCCAACCGAATCGCCGCTATAAAATTAGGGTATCGCGGAGCAATTCCAAATCGGGTTGTTTTTAGCGCAACCAGAGAGAAAGGAGCAACATGAAACTTGGTGGTGATTGGGAATACGCAGGAGACGGTGTGGATCGTCGTCTGGTTGAACTTGGCGAACAGATGATGGCGGTAGCAGTGCGTTTTGAAAAAGGAGCGATTGGTGCGCTGCATCACCATCCGCATGAGCAATTAACGGTGGTCAGTTCGGGGAAATTTAAGTTCAGTATTGGTTCACAAGAACGGCTGGTTCAAGCTGGCGATACCTTGTACATGCCAAGTAATGTGCCGCATAGCGCAGTGGCACTCGAGGCGGGTGAATTGCTGGATATTTTTACACCATTGCGCTTAGATATGCTCGAGTCGGAAAAGATTTTGGTCGGGAGTCGTTGATGCGAGTTTTTGCGGATGCCAAAACCAAACGTCAGATTACCCAACTGACCGATGTTGGCAATAACGTCCATATGTATTTCACCGAGAATTCTTTTGACGTACAGAAGCCAGAAATTATTTTTCGTTCAGATCGCGCCGCGCCCCCCAAAGCCCCGCATGAAAATCCGCATTACAACATCTTTAAGCTCAATTTTTTAACAGGCGAACTAACCCAACTGACCGACGAACCCGAACCGGTTGGTAGTGTCACCAAAACCCCAGATGGCGCTTTAATTGCCTATTTGGTCGGTAAAAAAGTCAAGTTGCTCGAGACCAGCACAGGTAAAATCAGCACCTTGTATGAAGGCGAAAACTTTAATTTGAATTCGCCTTCAATCAGTCCGAATCGGCAATATGTTGGTTTTGCCCGTAACGAAAAAGTGGCTATTGCCAATACAGGGGTCAATTATTCTGGTTTTCGGGAGAACTTTCACCTCATTAAAGATGGCAGAATTACCGTGGCACAGATAGA
>JANNEE010000118.1:0-2271 GCA_031388325.1 Deinococcales bacterium | reverse complement strand
CGTCTCGGGTCTAAAGAAAACCATTGACCAAAAAACTGTGACCTATGACTTTCACCGTTTAATGGAAGGCGCAACCCTGCTTAAATGCTCCGAATTTGCTACAGCCTTAATTAAAAATATGTAATTCCGGCTTAGAGGGGCAAACCTTAGGTTTGCCCCTCTATTCGTACAGACCAAAGTTTAGCTTAAAGAAGCCCATAAACATCTCGAGCATTGGCACTGGTGATGTGTTCAATCTCTGTAAACTCGAGGTGGCGTACCTTTGCTAAGGTCTCGAGGGTGTGACGCACATACTCAGGGCGGTTGGGTTTTCCCCGAAATGGAATCGGTGCAAGATACGGCGCGTCGGTTTCGACCAGTAAACGATTCTCTGGCACAAGACCAGCCGCATCGCGGATTTTCTGGGCGGTTTTGTAGGTCAGGTTGCCCGCAAAAGACACATAAAAACCCAGTTCTAAGCCCGTCTCGAGCAGTTCGGTATCCCCAGCAAAACAATGCAGAATGCCTTTTGTCCATGCAGCATTACGAAGAATCAAAGCACAGTCAGCAAAGGCAAGTCTCGAGTTATCCTTATCTCGGCAGTGAATCACAATCGGTTTCTCGAGCCGCCGCGCTAAGTCCAGTTGCCATTCTAAGCTCGAGACCTGATTTTTTGCGGTAGCAGCATCCCAGTAATAATCCATGCCGCTTTCACCGATACCCACAACTTTTTTGTGCAGTGCCAGTTGCTCGAGAATACTGACGGTTTGCGCTGAGAACATATTGGCATCGGTCGGGTGAAGTCCAACTGTGGCATAAACATTGGAAAATTGTTCGGACAATTCAAGACAGCTTTTGGCTCGTTCCGGGTTAAAGCCAATCGCAATTAAAAACTCGAGTTCGGCGGCACTTTCTTCTGGGTTTGGCACAGCGTCTAAGTGGCAGTGGGTATCAATCATGGTCTCACAGTGGCTATGCGCGTCATGGACGCACCGTGATGTCTTGAAAGTGCTGCCAGTCTGACCAGCCTTTGATTGGTAAAGTAATTTGCACCTGCCAAGTGACTTTGTTGTCATTGGCGCTAAAGGTTGTGGCTGCATCTGGTGGAATCGGGATTTCAACTGCAAATTCGAGTTTCTCGCCTGCCCGTAATGACCGTGCTTCGGATACAGGAATTACTTGTTGCAAAATCGGTACGGTGTGGGTACTGCGGCTTGTACCGCTTCCAGTGGCGTAAAATTCGTTTTGTATCAGCTTGACTTCAATTTTTTCTAAGTTCACCTCAGCTTTAACAGTGGTGGAAAAGCGAATTTGAATACTTTGACCGGGTTGTACTTGGGTCGGTTCTACCTCGAGATTGACCGTGCCAAGTCGAGCTTGGGCAAGGTTGTTGCGTAAGATACTATAGGCAATAAATCCAACGACCCCCAGAAAAATCGCGCTAAAGAGAATCCCGAAAATAGGTGGCGGTTGAGCAGCACTGAAAACAAAAAATCCGATACCAGCAAAAATAAGCACAAAAACAACCAAAGCTACAATACCAAAAATGCTTCCCGTGGCTGGTTTTCCATATGCCACTGGTGCGCTGTAGCTCGGTCCAAAGTCAACACTTGGCATGTTCGGCACTGCTCCAAAAATAAAATCGGTTTCGGCTTTGGTTTTACCAAACATCCCGCCCGACTCTGCCCGAACATACCAGTCTAAGTTGGTGTTTGTGCCTCGGTAAGTAAACGGACCGTCTGGCATCGGGAAACTAAAGGGGACTTCACTGATTCCAGCCCCCCAAGTCTCGGCTATCGTTACTTCGGCTCTCGAGCCATGATCGCCATGCCCGCGTCCGTGCGCTCGCCATTCACGAATCAGTTGAATTTTGCCACGTCCACCGTCGGAGTCATGAATTGTGACAATTCCAGAAACCGTGTCACCAACTAAATACACTCCGTCGGGGCGGTCTAGTCGAATCTCGAGCTTAAAACTCATAAGGACTCCTTTGATAATTTCTGGTACTCATCGTACAACGCCCCTTCAATTTTGCGTAAGTCATCACCAAATTGTTTTAGAAGTTGCTCGAGTCTTTGTTGTGGGATGCGTGGAATCTGACCCTCAGAACGCCGCGCCCATTCGAGCCGCTTTTCAATCACAGCTTCGAGTTTTTCCAAGGTTAAACCTGTTAAATGCAGAATTTCCACCCTAAAACCAGCCTGCTCAAGTTCAGACGCATGATTTTCATGCGAGGCAATCACCCATGTTTTGGCGCGTTGCCAAATGAACCTTCGGGTCGGGCGCGGTACA
>JANNEE010000087.1:0-2044 GCA_031388325.1 Deinococcales bacterium | reverse complement strand
AGATTACCAAGACCAAACAAAACCAACCCCAAATCAAGATTCAAAATCTTGGTACATTGTCCAAGTGAAATTCTCGAGCCAGCATGTACCAGAAGGAATTATTCTGCTACCTAAAGACTTACCAACTTACAAACAACGGTTCAAAAATGATTACATGAATCTCGAGGCAGTTAAATGAAAACACAAATTGATTGCTACATCGATAAAGCGACAATAGGGCTTCCTGCTCGAGAACGCATAGACACTGCTGCTGAACTACGGGTTCACCTTAACTCGCAAGTTAAAAAACACATGCTCGAGGGACACAACAAAGAAGAAGCCGAATTTTTGGCGGTGGATGCAATGGGGGCGGTTGCACCAGTTAATAGGCAGTTCTTAGGGCATATTTTTACGCCTCGAGTCGGTTGGGGTTTGGTGGTTGCGGCTGTTTTTGGGGTCTCGAGTTGGTTGTTATGGACGAATCAAGAGTTGTTATTTATGGCTCAAGGTTCAATAACCCAAGTACCAGAAAATCAAGTACAGGATTTTGCTGTTGTTACTGGATTACAAACCAAAGCCCTTGATATTGTTGCACCACTTGGAACAAAAGAAATTACCTATGCCCTGATTACACCAAATAAGAATCCTGAAATCAGTAAAGTATTCACTCGGAACTCAAGAAAAATACGCTTGTTCATCTCGAGTGACACAAATTTAGAGAAGTGTCAGCGCATTTTTGTTGGTAGTAATGAACGCCGGATTGACCAAAAAGTCTGTGCGCCTGAACCTATTGCCACATCACTTGTAGGTGTTTCTCCGTGGTTTGGAACAGAATACTTGTACCCACAAAATCCCTCTCTAAATCGTTGGATACCAATTTTTGTAATGAAACCTACTGTTGTGGAAAAACGCACCAATGAAACTTGGATTTCTTTTGGCAATCCGCAAACCCGAACTTGGACAGCATTGTTTATTCAGTTTAAGGACAAAACCAATGGATGTTGGAACTGTACTCCAAATTGGCGGTATCTCAAATTGGTTGATGAAACAAGAAATAGAGATGGGGTAGCACCAAAAATGCTGCTTGAGCAAGCACAACAAGAAGGTATTGGGTTTTCTGATTTAATTGGTTTTCAAATTCCGCAAATAACCAAACAGATAGATGCAGCTATTCATCGGCATGGGCAAAAGCCATTGATTTTTACGAATGTGGTTCGTCCAAACACCAAAACAGAGCTTATTGCCAGTTTTGGTGTTTACAATTTGCAAGGTAATCGCCCAAGCAGTCGCCATTGGAATGTTAGTTTTGGAGACTCGAGCAGTGGAGAATTTGTGAATGCTGCTGAAAATTATCCTGAAGTTTTTGCTCCTGAGTATGCTGTACCGGATAAAGCAATTGACCCAAACATTGGCGATAATTCGTTGTACTTAACTTTACCTAAACGATTTTCCCTTGATACTTGGATTCCGATTTGGGCATTACCAACCCATGTTCCAGACACAGGTCAACCGCGTGGTAATTCCGGCAATCGGTCAATTGGTGATGTTCATTTAGACCCGAATAAGTGGTACATCGGATATGTGCGCTTCTTATCAAAACCCTCCGACGGGCGCAACATTTTCCCAAGATACAAAGTTAAATCGCCTGAGAATCCTCGAATTAGTTTACTCGAGGTTGAAAGATAGTTCTCCTAACAATTGTTCTTGACGCACCATAAGAATCAACTTATACTCCACACCGTTATGAAACGCATTTTTGATAATTGCACCGACGACGATTCTTAGTCGTTGGGGCTTTTGTTTGTTTTCACGCCCCGCTCGAGACTCGAGTGGGGTTTTTTCTTAAGGGGATGTATGCAGCGTACTTTAACAGTTGACTTAAAAAATAACATTGACACAGAAGTTAAACTCGAGGGGTTTGTGCATTTTCGCCGTGACCTTGGTGGGGTGCAGTTTTTGGTGCTGCGTGACCGCATGGGTACAGCCCAATGTGTGCTTGGGAAGGGTATTCATATTCCACTGCTCGAGTCGAGTGTTCGGGTTTTTGGCAAGGTCGTAGCAAACC